>WFQT01000532.1 GCA_015486895.1 Anaerolineae bacterium | reverse complement strand
TTGCTGTTCATCGGTGGCATCCAACGGCATCCACTCGCAAGGCGTGCGCGTGACGTCATGCCCGCGTTCCCGTAATACTTTTTGGAGGGTGCGGTATGATACATCGGCGTCCAGGTGCAGACGGGGCTCAACCATGAGCTTCCTGGACTAAGCGTTCTTCCCTGTCCAAATCGGCATCGATTTCGGCTCGATGCGCAGCGTAAAAAGATAGTGCTTCCTCGATTTGCCGCTGTGGCAGGCCATATTCGTCGGCGATCTGCGCCGACGACATGCCCCATTTTTCATGGGCGATAGCCACAGCCTGCACACGCAAGCCTGTGCCGCGTAGCACGGGGATCGGCGCTCCGCTGGCCCCGCGCCGATAGGTGATCTGGGGAAACGCCGGGTCGTCGAGTTGCTGGCTGAGCGCACCGACCTTTTCGGCGGTTGCCCACAAGATGAACTGGTTGAGCGAAACGCCCTGTCTTTTCGCCCAGATTTCAGCCTCTTGTTTCAGTTGTTGGGGGAGATTCAACGGATAACGTGCCATTTTTGCCTCGCAAATGAATAGGGACATCTCAGGAGACATCATATAATACGTCGGAGGAATTGTCAAACCGGCATGCCAGTCGTCTTCTCCCGTAATGCGTGCAAGCTGGCTTACAAGGGAAAGGCCTTCTTGACGGATAGGGCCTTTTTGCTCTTTCGACTCCTTAACTCCACGTAAAGTGACAAGATCAATAGCGCTGCCAAAATTAAATTGTCCATGATTGTCCTCCCGCCGCTGTTCATAAAGTCTACGAAACCAGCGCAGGCATTTGACCTCCGTTGTGAGCTACGACACAGTTACCATTTCCCCAATTCCAGTTCCGTCTAAGCGGAACACACTCACTCCGGCAGGCCATGATCAAAGCAATAGTACAGCTTCTGATAAGGCTTCCTGAACTCGATGACATCCTCCATCACCTTTGCGGGCGCTTCCTTTTCAATCAGGACGCGTACCATAAAGTCTGCAATAGTTTCCATGTCTTCCTCACGCATGCCCAGCCGGGTGACTTCGATTGTGCCCATTCGCAATCCACTTGGGCGATCCCAATCTTCGGGCCGATCGGTCGGAATCAGATTCTTGTTTGTGATTATGTTAGCTCGCGCCAGCAACTGCGCAACTACATTGCCGCCTCCATACTCCCGCACGTCAGCAATGACTTGTTGAGTACGTGTGTAACCTTTGTGCGCTCCTAACACGGGAATTCCCCGCTGATGCAGCGCAGCACCGAGCGCCTGCGCATTGCGGACAATCTGCCCCATATAGGCTTTGCCAAACTCCAACATTTCAGCTGCCGACACAGCTAGTGCTGCAACCCGGTTTACCTGATGAGTCGCAACCAATACCGGGAAAATCGCGTTGGTGATGGGTATAGTCAAATCAGGGTTGTTCCAGACGATAATACCACTTTGTGGCCCACTGAAGGTTTTGCCAGCCGACCCGGTCATTACGGTAGCTCCTTCCGCAAGGGGATCTTGGAAAAAGCCAGCGGCTATTAAACCTAATTGATGCGCCCCGTCAAAATAGATATGGCCACCCCACTCAGACACGATCTCTCGCATTGCCTGGATTGGAAAAGGAAAGAGTGTCATTGAGAGGCCCAGCGAGACAACTTTAGGACGAACTAGAGGCGCCATCTTGCGGAATAGATCCAAGTCAACCTCAAGTTCCACCGGGTCAAAAGGCACGTCAATGATCTTCAAGCCACGCACTCCAGCAGGCCCATCGATCAGATTACTGGAATGACCGCCAAAAGGCTGAGCAACACTCATGATCACGTCGCCGGGTTGAGTCAGTGCCGTGTAAACCGCCATATTACCAATCATGCTCCCCATCAAGCGGTGATCAGCATAGCGTGAATGGAAAACCTTCTTCAGTAACTCAATACACAGCGCCTCGAGCTCGTCAATGTGTTGCGTGCCGGCAAACCAGCGATTGCCAATATGTCCCTCGGCCGCGCGAATGCCCACCTCTGCTGACAAGAGCGCTCGTACCGTCGGGCTGGTGGGAGCTTCCGGAGCTAGCAAGTTGATACAACGTTTGCCGCGCCACTCCTCGTTGCGATTAACGGCAGCGAGCACCACTTCTTCCATCTCTTTGGCGGAATCGCACGCATCCAAGACAGCTCGTGCTTGAGCCAACACATTAGGATCGTGAACTTCGAAGTTGACTTTCTCGTTCTTTTCTGTCATCGCAATAACCCCCATCAGTAGCTCCACAAGTTTTCTAAACGCCAAGACGCAATTGTTACCGACCGCGCTATACCGCACAACCTGCAGTCGTCCCCTGTGCACCATTCCATAGTCGTCAAGGTTACTCCATGGTGAGATTCTAACATGAATCTTCCGGAAAGTGAATACAAGCATCCCGGTGGAGAAAATGGATCAATGCATACACGAATCACCGCGTGTCCCGAGCACAAAGTCGGAATACAGCCGGGCAGCCTGTTATCCGCGCAGCGATAGATATCATGGCCTTGGAACCGCTGTGGTCGATTTCCGCCGCTCCCGCCGTTCTAAGTCGGTGTGCACTGCTACTGTCCGGAAGGAATGCCAGTCGCCAGGGCGGCAGTGCTCCCCGGCAGCAGATCGGTCGGGGTGATCAGCAAGATTTCTTCGTCCCCGCTGGTAGCTCGCGATCGAAGAGCCTGGGTAAACCCTCGCTTGGCGAATAACGTGTATACAACCCGCCCCCATGGCCCGCCAGGTAGCAACTCAACCTTCTTTTTCAATTCCTCCAGCACGTTGATCCCCACCAGTCGTTCCGTCCATTTGCACTCTCCGACTAATAGCTCGCTGCGCCGGTCGTCCAGCGCTACAAGAGCAATCTCGCCCTGGGGTGACCACCAACGTCCCACGCGACCGGGGCTAATGGGCAAAATCCCTTGTTGCGCCTGTCGGGCGATGAACCAATGAGCAGCTTGCTCGAAAGCTCGCGCCACGAATTGATCCAGGTGAGGACGTACTTCTTCATCAACGACTGCGTTCAGATAGCCCAACTCCAGCCGATCCCGGAAGGGATGCACAAAGCGGAACCAAAAACGCAGGAAGGAATCCTTGATGCTATAGACTCCCTTACGGCTTTTCTCCGGCCGGGTTTCGGTGACCGGCACCTGCCTCTCCACAATCCCCAAAGAACGCAAGACGTCCAGATACTTGCCCACGCTGGCTAACGGCAAATGAGCCGCCTGGGCAATCTCGTTGCGCCGGATACGACCGTGGGCGATGGCTTGCAGGATCGAGAAATAGTTCCTTGGTTCTCGTAACTCCTCCATCAGCAACAGCCGGGGTTCGTCGTATAGCAATGAACGAGGATGCAGAATGTAGGTTCGCACGTTGTCTATCACAGGTAGACTATCGTCAAAGGTCTCCAAATAATAAGGGATACCACCCAGGATGGCCCAGGTCTCGAGAGCCTGAACCGCGTCGTAGGCCGGTACAAACTGGGCGGCCGCGGCCAGGTCCAACGGATCCAGTCGCCAACTTCCCGTCCGTCGGCCGTACAACGGCGCTCCATAGCTCAGTACTTCCCGTTCCATCATGCCGACATACGAACCACATAAGATTAGCAACAGGGAGCTATGCTTAAGGGTGGTGTCCCAGACCTTTTGCAAGACGGAAGGGATAGCTTGGTTGCCTCCCGTCAAGTAAGTGAACTCATCTAACACTACTACCGGCCGGCCGGGCAGTGCAGCCAGCCGCTCGAAGGCATTATCCCAGGATGGGAAAGCCAATCCCGTGGGCGAAATACCCTGAAAAGTCAGTACTTGCCCGGTGAAGCGAGCCAGTTGGGATTCGTCGGAGGAAGTGGTGGCAATGAAAAAGATATGCGGTTTGTCCTGGCAGAAAATGCGCAATAACTCCGTTTTGCCCACTCGGCGTCGACCGTAGAGGACAAACAGTTCTGCCCGGCCCGAACGATAGTGCTCCTCAAGGAAAGCTAACTCTTCTTCTCGGTTTACAAACATGTTTGCGCCCCCGCTAATTACTCAAGAGTACGTTACTCACGAGTAGTATACCACAAAAAAGTGAGAAGTCGACAATTGTTGCCATTTCACTTGCAATGATAGGGCAACTTGCCGGTGCAATCCAACCTCGCGTGAGGGCTTACCCCCTGATGGTCACCGCTTCGGTTCTCAAAAAGTGCAACGTCTTCTCGTCCGTGGTGTCATTTGTCGGGTCATATAGGACTACCGGATTGCGACCGCGCGATGGATTTCGCCATCCCTGCGCTCGTCAGAACGAAGGGGCATCACCAGGGCCATGCTGACCTCGCGATAGTCCACTGATCACGTTAGCGTTGCCTCGCACTGACAAGTGGCCGTCACGGCCGGAACTCATTGATGATTTCAGCGGAGAATGCCATGACAAAAGACAACGCCGCGAAGCAATACCAGGTTTATGGGTTGGCCGTGATCGGAAAGGGATCCATTTATTGATCTAAACTCCCCGATTCATGATGATCCAGAGCACGAGAAGCTGTTCCATCTTGGACTTTCCATTATCACCGACGGACTTCATTCTGGTGACTGCGTTTCCTCAGTCCGCAAAAAGGTCACTTCAAGCCCCTTGCAAGCCCGGTATTGCTGCAGGCAGCTGGCAAAGGAGAATGTATCCCCAGCATCGTAGCGCTGAAAAACGTCTAAACCCCGATCCAGCAGGATCTTCCAGCCGTGGTCGGTAACGATGTGCCGGGCGTGAATGCTGCCGTTTTCGGCGAATTCCCAGGAAAAGTGGATGCCCACTACAGCGCAGGCTGTTTGTAGTCGGTCCAGGTATTCAGCCTGCTTTTCGGGCCGCATCTCGTCTTCCGTAGTGATCAGATGTACCTCGATTTCGTCATCTTCATCCTTTTGCTTGACGATGGTTTCCATGAGCTCCATCAAGTTCTTCGCCTGGTAAAACTGGCGGATATAGGGGTCAGTCACGGTGATCCGTTGGGCACCACGCAGGTAGGGGCCCAACAGAGAATCGAAGGAGACCCCGCGCTGATTCTCACGGATGAGCTTTTGGCCTTCCTGTAACGCTAAAGCGGCATCGGCCGGCGCCTGATCCGTCCCGTCAGCCGCAGTTTCCGCCGGAGCGGCAAGCCCTTCCTCGTCGGACGCGAAATAGCGCGGGTAGAGTTCCTCCTCCAAGGTTTGCACCGGGAACAATTTGCTGCCACTGCGGTCGTGATAGCCAAAGCGCACCGGCGCATAGGTGGAGTCAATGCGCATCAATTGGCCCTTGATCCGTTTGCGCCCTTCGATGGCGAAGCGCAAAAGTTCCTCAATCTCGGCACGGGTGGCTTCTTTGTGGGGAAAGATGATTTTCATCAGCCCGGAAAAACTCTTTTCGATGCCGACCCGATCCCGTGTGGAAATGTCCGCCGCCAATTCAAAGTGCTTACGATACAACTGAGTATAGTCGTGATCCCGCAAATGGCGCAGAATTTCAGC
>WFQT01000531.1 GCA_015486895.1 Anaerolineae bacterium | reverse complement strand
CATCGGGAGGGCGTTTTGGGTGTCACCTGGCCGCGCTGGGTGCACATTCACCAGCTTCTTTTCAGCCCTAAAGGGCTTTTCTACTTGATGCCGGTGACGCTGTTAGCGCCGGTAGCTTACTGGCAGATGTCCCGGCAGCGCCGGTGGCGAGCGGAATTCTATCTTTTTCTGGCGTTGCCTCTGCTCTTTTTAGGGCTGAATAGCGCTTATTTTTATACCATGGGCGGCTCTTCCCCCGGCCCCCGCTTTTTACTGGTCTCTTTTCCCTATCTCTTCCTGCCGTATGTCTTCCTCTCCGGCCGCTGGCGCTGGCCGCTCTGGCTGTTAGGGGGGGTGAGCGGCATTATTCAGTTCGCTATCGTGGCCGGAAATCCATTGGTCGGGCGTTTTGCCAATCCTCTGTTGGAATACTGGCTTCCCCGACTGTTAGTCAAACATGAAGGGATGCCCATTCTATTCCGGCTACGTTACGGCTTGCCATACACAATCTCTTTGTTGTTGCTCTTCCTACTCGTCATTTTGGGAATAATTGTTTGGCTCTGGCCGGTGGTGAAAAGTCTTGCTGGCAAGTCACTGTTAGTCACGGTGACGGCTCTCTTCCTGGTTGTTTACCTGCTGGCCTCGGGGCCAGTGAACTTGCGCCACCCGCGACAGATTCCACCATCCTTCTTGCAAGCAAGCCCCCCCATCCGCGATGGTGGTCCGTTGTTGCCAACTGACCCATTTTGAAAGTCTACAGCGAGTAAGGAAGTGTCCTAAGAGCGCGTTTGCCTAAAGAGAGGAAATCGGGGATACTAAGAATATCTCCTGGCGTGCAAACCGTCAGGGAGATCAGAATAAGAAACTGGAGTTTGGCGAAAAAACATTTTGCGGTTCAACAAGGCAACTTCAACCACAGACTGCACTGATTCCCAGTCTGATCTCCCTTCAGAATTCTGTGATAGTCTGTGGTTAAAACCCAAAACGCCGATGTTGAGTAAGAAAGAAAGATGTTATGTCTGCAACAGACGCGTGGCAAAAAGAGATCGAAGCGGCAGTCCAAGCTCGGGTGACGGGCAATGTGAAATCTGCTGGCTATCATTACGCTGAAGCGACCGCGTTAGCCTGGCAAGCTGGTCCGGCCGCCATGGATGCAACCCTTGCCGGCATGGTTGATGCCGTTCACACTTGGATTGTGGAGGAAGATGGCACCGAGGGGCTCATCGCTTTAGGCAAGCGACTCTTGGTCGTGCTGGAACGAGTGCCGGACGCGATCGTGCATCCGGAGCTGCGCTTTCGCCGGGGAGAAGTCCAAACTTTAGCTTACGCTATCGGCCTTTTGGGGCTGATCCGCAACGGCGACCAGCCGGAAGAAGAGTCAGCTCGTCTGCGCCCCATGGCTTTGGCTAACGCGGACACATTTGACCAGCTCACCGATAACCGCTGGCAATTGCGCCAGCAAGTGGCATCAGCATTTCGGAGCCGATATGGAGATGCAGAAGAATAATGTGACAGCGCGTCTTCTGTGCTGTTGCCGTGTTTCATAAGGTATGGGGCTCCTGTGCTTGTACAGGTCCGTCAAGTTTGCCTTTGCGAGCTTAATTTGAGTTGTTGGAGGGCGACTGGACCACAAAATGTCCCCCGGGGGCTTTTAGGTCGTATCTGGCGTCATCTCAATGTTTAGGGGTATTCTCTTGCCCTCCGAATTTTGCGGGGCGATCCCTTGAGGGGCTATCGGGCTATCGGCAGGTAAAAACGGCGTCACTCCGGGTTATCGAGAAGATGTAAGCAGTTCATTACTGGATTCTGGCGTTTTTATTTTAGCCACAGAAAAGCACAGAATTTCACAGATCTGGGTCAAAAAACAAGGGGAAATCTGCGGTAAAGATAATTAGGTTGAGCCTAAAATGTCATTTTCGCCAGATCCCAGTTCGTTATCTTATCACGGGAAAGATTATTCAAAGGAGGAGTAACTTATGGAGTGGCCACGATTGGTCGTGACAGGTATGGGGGCTGTCAGTCCCATAGGCCTCGATGTCGAGACGTTCTGGGAAAACCTGGTCAATGGTGTATCCGGTATTGGCCGCATTAGTAGTTTTGACCCCACCGACATGCCCATCCAGATTGCCGGGGAGGTAAAGGGGTTCGACCCTATACAGTATATGCCAAAGAAAAGGGCCCGCCGACTCAGCCGATCAGCTCAATTTGCCCTCGTAGTCGCCCAGCAAGCTTTGAACGACAGCGGTTACGAGATCACCGAGGAGAATGCGGAGAGGACCGGTGTCGCTATGGCTACTGGTGGTGGTGGCATCATCGAAGTGGAGAAAGCTACCAGGTTAATGGAGCGCAAAGGCCCTCGCTCCCTCAGTCCTTTCGTGGTCCCTAACATCATGCCTAATGCTGTTTCCTGCCAGATCTCCATTGAAAACGGCATTAAGGGTCCGGTAGCTACCTCCGTTGCCGCTTGTGCCAGTGGCAACTACGCTTTCATGGATGCCCTGCGCATGCTGCGCCTGGGCGAGGCCGACATCTTAGTAGTTGGCGGTGTAGAATCCACCATCTCGCCGGTTGCCATCGCTTCTTTAGCCCGCTCCGGCGCTCTCTCCGTCCGTAATGACGATCCCACGCACGCCTCACGCCCTTTCGACAAGGATAGAGATGGGTTTGTCTTCGCTGAAGGTGGCGCCGCTTTCATCATTGAAACAGAAGAACACGCACGCCGGCGGAGAGCGTCCATTTACGTCGAATTGGTTGGCGGTGCCATCACCGCTGACGCTTACCACATTACAGCGCCCGCCCCCGGTGGTGAAGGAGCAGCCCGAGCTATCCGCAAAGCATTAGCCGACGCTCACGTCACTCCGGAGGAAGTGGATCTGATCAGCGCCCACGCGACCAGCACGAGGCTCAATGACGTTTCTGAAACGGCGGCCATCAAGCAGGCGTTGGGTGCTCACGCTTATGACGTTGCCATCACCGCCACCAAATCTATGGTTGGCCATGCTTTAGGCGGTGCCGGCGCTTTCGCTGGCATGGCAGCTATGTTGGCATTGTACAATGGTGTCATTCCGCCAACCATCAATTTAGAAGAACCGGACCCTGAGTGCGATCTGGATTACGTGCCTAACGTAGCCCGCGAGAAGCACGCTAATATCGCTTTAGTGCATGGCTTTGGTTTCGGAGGCCAAAATGCGGTCATTGTTTTCCGACGCTGGCAAGGATGATCGCCCATTCGAACAGTCGTTGGACAACCAGCGTTTCTGGCAATTTACGGGCGGGGGCCTGCTGGCCCTTGCCTTTTTCCTTTTCTGGTTCGGTTTGCCGGGCGGGTTAGCTGCTAAAGCGAACTGGGTCGGGTTCGCCGTTTGCAACCAGATGCCGGCGCACTCCTTTACTTTTGGTGGCCATCAATTCCCCCTCTGCGCCCGTTGTACAGGGCAGTACCTTGGTGCCTGGAGCGCTTTTCTCTTCCTCTGGGGAAAAAGGCGGCTGCGAGCCGGGCGTTGGCCGCACCGCTCTTTGCTGATGGTTCTATTCTTGCTTTTCTTCCCCTGGATTGTTGACGGTATCAATTCCTATGGGGCGGCTTTCTTCGCCGGGCCGTTGTTCTACACGCCACATAACAGTTTGCGCTTACTTACCGGCAGCGGCGAAGGCGTTGTCCTGCTAATTCTCTTCTGGCCGCTTTGGGCACAAACTACCTGGCAACAGCCGGACGCTACGCCGGTACTCGGTCGCTGGGGAGAGTTGACGGCGTTGCTTGTTGTCGTGCTCTTCCTGGACGGGATCCTCTTTTTCGGTGCTGGTGTTGTCCGCGAGTTCTTCGCTTATTTTAGCACGAGTGGGGTCATCGTTTTCTTGACGGGAGTGAACACTATTTTTGCGACTGCGGCTGCTCGCCGGGAAGGCAAGGCGACGGGGTGGCAGGACGTGTGGCCACTGCTGGCCGCCGGGCTTGTCTTGACGCTCTTTGAGATCATGGCCATGGATCACATACGCCTCTGGCTGCTGCCGGGGGCTATTCCCTGAACCTTGTGTCGCTGCCATGGTGGATAGAATTGTGCTTAAGCCTGATGGTATCTCGCATCTGATCTAAGTAGTCGCCTCAATTTTTCTTCCTGTTTTTTTGTGGACGTTATCATGCGCCTACGGCCACCACGGCGGATGAAAATGGCACGTGACACGTAATACGTAGTACGCAACGCGTGGGGGGAGGCCGGGTAGGGGCTGGCCGTAGGCCCTTTTAGGCCCCGAATTCTGCGAAGCATTCCCTTGGGGGCAATGGTGGTGCAGTTCGTGCAACTCGTGGTTGCATTTTTCGGGGCCGAGTAGATACTTCTACACGTCGTAGTAGAGCACGAATTCGTACGGGTGTGGGCGCAGGGAGACCTGCTTTGCTTCATTGTAGCGCTTGTACGTAATCCATGTTTCTACTACATCAGGTGTGAAGACGTCCCCTTGCAGGAGGAATTCGTGATCTTCTTCCAGGGCGTCTAATGCGTCGGCCAAAGAGCCAGGCACCTGCTTGATAGCTTTCGCTTCCTCCGGCGGTAAGTCGTATAAATCTTTGTCCATGGGCGCACCTGGATCGACCCTGGTGAGTACGCCGTCTAGACCGGCCATCAACATGGCCGGGAAAGCCAAGTAAGGATTGGTACTGGGATCTGGTGGTCGGAATTCTATGCGCTTGGATTTCGGGCTCTTGGAATACATGGGAATACGGCAGGCCGCGGAGCGGTTGCGTTGGGAGTAAGCCAAGTTCACTGGGGCCTCGAAGCCAGGCACCAAGCGGCGATAGGAATTTGTCGTCGGTGCAGCAATGGCTAAGATGGCTGCCGCGTGTTGCAATAAACCACCGATGTAGTACATCGCCGTCTCGGAGAGCTGGGCGTAGCCGGTTTCTTCAAAGAAAACATTTTGGTCGCCTTTCCAGAGGCTCTGGTGCGTGTGCATGCCGCTGCCATTATCGGAGAAGAGCGGCTTGGGCATGAAAGTGGCCGTCAGCCCGTGCTGCCGGGCGATGTTCTTGACAATGTACTTGTAGATCATCATGCTATCAGCAATGGCTACTAAGGGGCCATAGAGGACATCAATTTCCGTCTGGCCGGCGGTGGCGACCTCGTGGTGATGCACTTCCACCTCCACACCGGCTGCTTCCAGTGCTAAGACGATCCTGCTGCGCACGTCCTGCAGCGTGTCCGCCGGGGGCACGGGGAAGTAGCCTCGCTTGGCCTGGATTTGGGCGCCAAAGTTGGCAGCCCTTTCTTGGCCACTGTTCCACCACCCTTCGACACTGTCTACCCGGTAGGAAGATTCATTGGTAGCAACGGTGTAGCGCACGTCATTGAAGAGGAAGAACTCCGCTTCCGGGCCCCAGTAGCTCACGTCGGCAATGCCGGTTTGTTTCAGGTATGCTTCTGCTTTCTTGGCGACGTAGCGAGGATCGCGAGTGTACGGCTGGCGGGTCAGCGGATCATAAATATCACAAATGATGCCGAGAGTTGGCACTTCTAAGAATGGATCAACGAAGGCGGTGGTTGGGTCCGGCACTAAGATCATATCTGACTCTTGGATGGCCTGAAAACCGCGGATGGAAGAGCCGTCGAAGCCAACTCCCTCTTCAAAAGTCTCCTCCGTTAATGTCCGAGCCGGAATACTAAAATGTTGCCAGGCCCCAAACATATCCGTAAAGCGGAGGTCTACCATCTTGACTTCTTGAGCCATTTTTACGACATCTGTTACTGTTTTCGACATGGTTAACTAATCCTCCTTTTTGTAACCAAAGAATGACATCCTTTGGGGACGTCATTGAGCGATGTTGCGGTATTGTTTCACGAACCAACTAAGTTTACCGGAGAAGGGGGGATAAGTCTATTACCCAAACGGGTAATATTGGTGCCGGGAGCGTTTCTGGGGGTTCACCAATCCTAAAGGGATGGTATTGCCAATGTGTGAGCAAGCGGATAGAATTCCTTGCAACCACGAATGTTGCAACCACGAATGTTGCAACCACGAATGGCACGAATTATACGAATCATACAAAGGGCACGAATGGCACGAATTATACGAAGGGCACGGATTGTACGAATTGTGTGGATTGTGTAGTAACTGCTAAGTCGGGTGATGGAAATAGCCTCAGTTGCGTCTGAAAAGCCCCCTAGATCTCAGTTCTGGGGGAGTAGAATGAGTTTCGCCCAAGTTGGGGTATGGGGGAGATGCCGCAATCTCTGGCATTTTGGGGCTGAATCTATGAACGAGGTGCTCGGGGTAGCGATGGAAGGACAATACCGGTTAGTTTTGGCTAACAAGAAGCCGCTGATTGTAGCGCGGTCCCTCTCGGCGGTGCTCTTCGCCTATCCCGGCCTGCGGGCAGAGGCTGCGGTGAGTATGGAGGTGCGTCATGACGAGGATTAAAGTTGGTGTTTTGGGTGCTACCGGGGCTGTTGGTCAGCGTTTTGTGCAATTACTGGCCGATCATCCTTGGTTTGAAATTGTTTCGTTGGCTGCCTCGGCAAACTCCGCCGGACGCCGCTATGATGATGTTGTGCGCTGGGTGGTTGGGGGAGATATTCCCCGGCAAACGCGTGAGATAGTTGTTGAGCTCGCTGATCCTGCGGCATTGGCCGGCTGTTGTTCCTTGCTCTTCTCAGCATTGCCATCTGAGGAAGCGCGCCGCTTGGAACCGGAGTTTGCCGCCGCCGGGTTCGCCGTTTTCTCCAATGCCTCTGCCTATCGAATGGCAGAAGATGTGCCCCTTCTCATTCCGGAAGTAAACCCGGAACACGCGGCGTTAGTGCGGATACAACAGGCCCGGCGCGGCTGGCCTGGCTTCATCGTTACCAACCCGAATTGCTCTTCTACTCACCTGACCGGCGTCCTCAAACCGCTGCACGATGCTTTCGGCTTGGATAAAGTATTGGTGGTCACCATGCAAGCTGCTTCCGGTGCCGGTTATCCTGGCGTGCCGTTCCTCGATTTGCTTGATAATGTGATTCCTTTCATCCCCGGGGAGGAAGAAAAACTGGAAAGCGAGCCCCTGAAGATGCTGGGGCAATTCACCGGTGAAAAAGTGCTGCCTGCTGATTTCCGTATCAGTGCCCACGCCAACCGGGTACCGGTGCGAGACGGACATACAGAAGCCGTTTCTATCGCGTTCCAGCGACACCCTTCTGTAGAAGAAGTCGTTACTGCCTTGCGCGAATTCCGTGGGTTGCCGCAGGTGCTGAATTTACCCTCAGCGCCGCACCAGCCTGTTGTCGTTTTAGAGGAGGAAGATCGACCGCAGCCGGCGCGAGACCGGCTCCGAGGCCACGGCATGGCCAATGTGGTAGGCCGCGTGCGCCCATGTCCCCTTTTTGACATCAAGCTGGTGCTTCTGGGGCATAATACCCTGCGCGGTGCCGCTGGGGGTTCCTTGCTTAATGCCGAGTTGATGGCATGTCAGGGATACTTTGATGGTCTTAGTGCTGATTTACCTTTATTGGAGGGGAATTGCCTGTGAGCGTACAAGTGCATGGTTTGGCCTCTTTGGCGGAGCTTTTCGGCGACTTGGTCATTTACCGTAACTTAGAGCCGGTGGACCGGCGGTTGCCGTCTTTCCGGGAAGCGTGGCGAGAAATGGGACTGGACTCCCCCCGGCGGCCGCGAAAAGTGGAATTGGCTTACGCTAAGGCTGCGATTTGGTTTTTGCAGCAAGCTCGGATGCTGGAACGCCCCGGGGTAGCTTTGCAGGAATTACTTTTCATCGGCGACACACTGTTGAGCGATGGCAACGCTTTTCGCAATTTGGCTGGGGAAGCAGGTTGGCTTGCTTGGGCATTCATCGGGGCGGAAAAAATAGCCGAACAACCTCGGCTTACGGCGCATCCGGACAATATTGTCACCGCCAACCGCTGGATGTTGTTACCGACATGGTTAGCGCAGGTGCTGGCGGACGGGGCTCGCTGTGATGAACAGTCAGTGTTACTTATTGACGTGGATAAAACTGCGTTAGCCGCCCGGGGACGTAATAATCAAGCTATCGATCGGGCGCGAGAGGAGGCGCTTTTCCAGACCGCTGAGGCGGTGTTGGGCTTTGATTTCCCCCGCGAGCTGTTTCTGGAAGCATATCGTGAGTTGAATCAAAGCCGTTATCATACCTTTACTGGGGATAACCAGGACTATTTGGCGCACATTTGTCTCTCCGTTGCTGCCGGAGTGGTTACCCTACCCGAACTGCAAGCGGCGCTGGCCCAGGGAGTGTTGCGCACATTCCCTGATTTCCTGCGTTGGGTGGAAACGCGCCCGCTGCCCCCGGGGGGCTTTGTCTCGATGCAAGAGGAGGTACACGCTGCTGTGGTGGCAGGCGATCCAACACCGTTTAAGGGATTCCGCCGGCAAGAGTTCCGCGCAACAGTGGCCCGGATGGGGCATCTGCCGCTGGATAGGCCGCTGTCTGAGCGGTTACAGCAGGAAATTTGTTTGACGCAGGAAGTGCGCGATGTGGCGCGCTGGGCGCGGCAGCGGGGCTGCTTGGTGATGGCGCTTTCCGACAAGCCGGACGAAGCGGTGTTGCCCGATGCAGCAGCCGCATCGGTGGGGCTTTTGCCGTTGCATAGAACGCTGACCCATGCTGTAGGAAAGTCCGTTGACCTCCTCTTGCCGTGAAAGACGACCGGCTCTGTTGCCGGTGAACGGTTTTCCTGCTTGAGGTAAAGGTTTCCTGGCCTGTGAGTCGGTCAGGAGAGTGGTGGAAGTGAACACAGCCGATTTTAGCCGCCTGGATGTCCTTGGCATTAGGGGGACAAATCAAGATGCTATCGCGGGGGGGTGAGGTGTGAAGATCAAGGGTGTTGCCTTTGACGTGCGTTGGACAATTTATCGCTCTGTGGGGGTGCTGGTACCGGGTGCAACGGAGGTCATTCCTCGTTTAGCAAGGAAATACGTGCTGGGTATTCTTTCCAGTGCCCGCTTAGGCCCCGGGATGGAGCTGCGAGCCCAATTGCAGGCGGATGGTCTGTTGGCTTATTTCCGGGCCGCTTTCTTTTCCAACGAGACCGGCCTTTACAAGCCAGACCCGGCAGCTTTCCAGCATTTGCTGGGGGCTCTGCGCTTGCCGCCGGAGAGCGTGGTTTACATAGGAGATGATCCGGAGGAGGATATCCGTGGTGCTCAGGGCGCCGGGATGCGAGCAGTGCTCTTCACCGGCGTGCGGAATTTACGGCGCGCGGCACCTACCGCCGATGAGGTGGTGAGCAGCTTCGCCGAGCTGGAATCATGGCTACAACGACAGGCGTAAGGCCAGAGCGCAGCCTTACGCCATTGAGAAAATGCTGTGCTGAGAGGCGTGATGCCGGTTCACGCTTCCCCGGCTAACTCCTGGTTTAGCCGTGCCTGGAATAGTCGCATGAATTGAATGCGGTCGTCAATGATATCCCGGGCCCGTTGCGTGTATAGGACGCCAATATGGCTGATAAGCTGGTTGATGACATCGGGAACGCTATTGACATCGCCGGTATAACTGCCGTTCTCAAACCCCCGCACGAAGGCTCGTGCCAGGCCGATGGCGCCAACGTATTCAACAGCGTCCGCGTCGTGGATGATCTTTGCTTCCAAAGTTTTTGGCTCCGGGCCGCCGTAGCGGCTGTGGGTGACAATAGCATGACATACCTGCTGCACGATGTCATCATCGTAGTTTAGCCCTAAAAGAAACCCGCGGCTTAACTCCGCGCTAATCTCGTAATGGGTGGCTTTGTCCGCCGCAACGCCAATATCGTGCAACAACGCTGCCAATTCTAACACCTGCAAGTTGGCTCCTTCCCGCTGGCCGATGTCGAGTGCTACTTGCCGCACCCGCTCGGCATGATCAATATTGGCAAATGTATTGTGCTGTACCATCCTCTCGGCAAATTCTCGTACCTGTGCTATGCGTTTAGCTTCGTTCATAGTTTATACTCTCCATCTCCGATAGTGTTCTTGAACCGGCCCTGCAGTATTGTACACCAAAGGTATTCCCGACGACTAAACATTATGGTTTGTGTTATAATGAATTTTGCGACTACTTATCCTAACTTGGCCGAGCCAGAATTAAAAAGCAACCGCAGATTTGCACAGATTGCACTGATTTTAAAATTATCTGTGTAATCAGTGGAATCTGTGGTTTATTTTCTTGCACTGGGGACAATAATTTCACCGGTAAGGTATAAAGTAAATCGTAACAGCGAAGCCATCATTGTGAGGAGGTATTGCCAAGGACAATGCAGCAAAAATGGGAGTTGGCGTCGCCAGCGCCATCGAGCTTTTTCCACCAGGTTGCCGATCTCTCTCCGATCATCGCACAGATACTTTACAACCGTAATTTGCGGGCAGCGGATGAGATCGAGGCTTTTCTGCATGGTTTACAGCCGCTAACGAATCCATTTACGCTGCCGGACATGAATAAAGCGGTGGCTCGGCTCCGTCAGGCCATCCGTGCCGGTGAGTGTATCACCGTTTACGGCGATTTTGATGCCGATGGTGTGACGTCAACGGCCCTTATGACCACACTGCTTCGCTCTTTGGGTGGTAATGTCCAACCTTATATTCCCCATCGCGTCGACGAGGGATATGGCTTGAATTCTCAGGCGCTGCGAAGAATTGCCCAGAAGGGATGCAAAGTCGTGGTAACTGTTGATTGTGGCATCCGCTCGGTGCGGGAGGTAGTTTATGCCAACCGGATAGGACTGACCATGATTGTCAGCGATCACCATTCGGTGGGGCCGGAAATCCCCCCTGCTGCCGCTGTTGTCAACCCCAAGCGTAGTAGCCATCGCTATCCGTTCATTGACTTAGCCGGGGTTGGTGTCGCCTACAAAATTGCCCAGGCATTGCTGCGGGTGGAAGCTAACACGCCTCTGGGAAAAGGGAAGCCGGTGACTGCTGAATCGCTTTTAGACTTAGTGGCTATTGGCACCGTCGCCGACATCGTGCCCTTGCAGGGAGAAAACAGGCTGCTCGTGCAGGAAGGGCTCAAACGTCTTAATCAGCCGCAGCGTCCCGGCATCCAGGCTTTAATGGCTGTAGCCGGCGTCAGTGCCGGTCAGGTGAACAGCACGACCATCGGCTTCGTATTGGGCCCGCGGATTAACGCTGCCGGGCGTCTGGAAAGTGGCATGATCGCCTATAAGCTGCTTACCAGCCAGGCGAGCGAAGAAGCGCAGGCTTTGGCCCAGCAGTTGCAAAGTCTCAACCAGTTGCGGCAAGAGAAGACCCGTCAGGCTGTGGAAAAAGCGGAGGCGGAGATTGCGAAACAAGACAATGTCTATCTCTACATTGTCGGTGATCCTTCCTTTCACCAAGGCATCGTTGGTCTGGTCGCCAGCAAAATTACCAAAAGCCGTTACCGGCCCAGCATTGTGTTGCAAATCGGTGAGAAGGAAAGCCATGCCAGCGGTCGTAGCATTCCTGAGTGGCACATCACGCACGCCCTTGACCACTGTAGCCAGTATTTGCTGCGCTATGGTGGCCATGCTATGGCCGCCGGCTTCACGGTGCGCAACGAGAATATCCCGGCCATGAAAGCGTGTTTGCAAAAAGTAGCAGCGGAGCAGTTACAGGGGCAGAATTTAGCGCCGGCCATCAAAATCGACGCGGAAATCTCTCTATACGATCTGGACTGGGCTTTATATGAGATGCTGCAACAATTGGAGCCGTTTGGTGAGGCCAACCCAGCCCCGGTTTTCCTCAGCCGCTATTTGCGCCTGGTGGATGCCCGGCCTGTTGGCAAGGACGGCAAGCATCTGAAATTGTATTTAGGTGATGAAAGGGGCAAGCAGATGAACGGAATCGCTTTCCAACAAGGCGAACATTATAATGACTTGGGCCGCTATGTGGATGTAGTTTACCAATTGGAAGAGAATGTCTGGAACGGCCAGCGCTCTTTGCAAATGAACATCCTGGATATCCGCAAAAGCGCTGGTTAGCCGGTGTGAATTACGTTCTGGACTCTGGCGTTTATTATTTTAGCCACAGAAAAATACAGAATTTCACGGATTTGGGTCGAAAAGCAAAGGAAAAATCTGTGTTAATCCGCGCAATCTGTGGTGAAGATGGCTTGGTTGAGCCTAAAATGTCATTTTCGCCAGACTCCAGTTACGTTAACCGGGGTGGTTCATAGCACAGCCTGCGGCCGTAAGCAAAGTACAAAATCTTCGTGATTGACGTAGTTCTTGTTTCGAAAATAGGACGCAGATGATGCAGATGAACGCTGATTGACGCAGGTTCCTAAAAAATATCTGCGTCAATTTGTAAACTCAGCGCAATCAGCGTTCTTATTTTCATTTGGCAAATAGCCTGCGAGCGAGCTCAAACATGATATGTTATTTACGCCAGTGTGTACTAGCGCAAGCCGGGGAAGGGAAACTGAACCGTGCAGTACGCTGAGATTATCGTTAACTTACCTCTTTCTGGGAAAGGGTTGGTACAACAGCATACATACCATTACCACATACCGGATGAGCTATTGGGGCAGGTGCAGCCGGGGCATTTAGTCATCGTTTCCTTCGGCCACCATACTGTGCAAGGGATCGTTCTTGCCGTTAGTGACACGGCGCCGGTTGCTGAGACAAAGCCGGTGCAGAAGTTGGTTTGGCCGGAGCCACTTCTCTCACCCCGGCAGTTCACCCTGGCGCACTGGCTGAGCGAGACTTACTTGACGTCGCTATCGGTGGTATTGTGGTATATTCTCCCTCCCGGTGTGGGGCGGAAAGCCGTACCGCAACTGGCCTTAGCGGAAAATGTCGCTCCGCCGCCGACACTTTCCCCGGCCCAACAGCGTCTTTGGCAAATATTGCTCCGAGGGCCGCGGCGGTTGGCACAATTGCCCCCTGACGTAGCAGCACCGGCAATCTGGCGTCCTCTACAGCGTCAAAAGTTGCTGAGACGTTCTTTGGTGGTGGAAGATCACACGCCGCGCTTGGTGCATGACCTTCTGGTGCAGTTGGTGGCCGACCCAGATCAGATCGCCGATACCTTGTTGCAATTGGGCCGGCCAAGCAAGCAAGCAGACATCTTGGCTTACCTGCTGGCAACGCCGGACCCATTGCCGACGTTAAAGCAGGTAAAAAGGGCAACTGCCTGTGGCAATGGGCCTCTGCGAGAATTAGTCGCCAAAGGGTGGATTGCCGTTGAAACCGCCCAGCAGCTATACCTCTCACCGTTGGGCGAAGCGGCTCTAACGAAACAACGAGAGAGACTACAGGATAAAGCGCCGAAGCAAGCTGCTGTTTTATCCCTTTTTCTAACAGACCCGCGGCCGAAGACATCCGCTGAGATTTACGCTGTCGGCGGTTCCCGCAGCGCTTTGCGCACCCTGAAACAGAGTGGCCTTTTGGTACGTTACCAACAGCCGGCTCACGTCCTGCGCCGTCTTTCCGAGGATGAGACTTTTGAGGCGATCATTGCCTTGCGCGGCACCAAGAAAGAGCGCCTGGTGCTGGACGCGCTCCTTACAGAGGGTGAGCCGGCTTGGGTGGGGTGGCTCTATGCCGAGACAGGGTGCAACCGGCAAACGTTGAACCGCTTGGCTGCTGCCGGGCTTGTTGAGTTCCTCAAAAAGCGCCATTTCCGCGATCCATTGGCCGGACGTGTTATCGGCAAGGAAAAGGCTCCTCCCCTTTTGCCACACCAGCGAGATGCCTGGCAGGGGATTGAGAAAGCATTGCGTCATCCCCACGGGGATAGCCGGCGCCTGTTGTTGTGGGGCCCCCCCGGTAGTGGCAAGACAGAACTCTACCTGCGAGCGGCGGATCTCGTCCTGCGGCGCGGGCGGCAAGTATTGGTGCTGGTGCCTGAGATTGCCTTAGCGGTGCAAATGGTGCAACGGTTCGCCCGGCGTTTCCCCGGCCAGGTGTACCTCTGGCACAGCGAGCTTTCGGCCGGGGAGCGCTTTGACCTGTGGCTGCGTGATCAGCAGGGGGAAGCTGCTATTATCGTCGGCACCCGGTCAGCGTTGTTCTTGCCTCACCCGAAACTGGGACTTATTGTCTTGGACGAGGAGCAAGACGCAGCATACAAGAACTTGTCGGCGCCCCGGTATCACGGCCGGGCGGTGGCAGCGGAATTAGCGACGTTGAGCGGATCGTTGTTGTTAGCCGGCAGTGCTACCCCCGACGTGGTGACGTACCATCGGGCTAAACAAGGTGTGTACCAGTTGCTAACTTTGCGGGAGCGTGTGCTCGTTCCCACCAGAAAGCGAGAACAGGTGCGCACAACGGCCAAATTGCCGCCGGTAACAGTGGTAGAT
>WFQT01000530.1 GCA_015486895.1 Anaerolineae bacterium | reverse complement strand
TGGGCATCGCCGAGAAGGCGGACGAGTTCCCGCACCAACTCTCGGGCGGTCAGCAGCAGCGGGTGGCCATCGCCCGCGCGCTCATTAACGCTCCCACCGTGCTCCTGGCCGACGAGCCTACCGGCAACCTGGATTCCCGCAGCGGCAACGAGGTGCTCGCGCTGCTGCGCGGCTTCAACGAGGAAGGCCAGACCATCCTGCTGGTGACCCACGACTCGAAAATGGTGGGCCTAGGACCCATCCCCGTGCCGGTGGACGGGCTTGGCCTCGCGCTACTGCTTCCGGGGCTGATGCTGATGGCCGCGTTGGGTGCGTACTTGCCCGCCCGACGGGCCGCTCATCTGCCGGTGGTCGAGGTGCTGCAGGAGGAATGAGTTACCTCCCGCAATCAGGCGAGGAAATGAGTTTGGAGGTGAGGCATGTCACGTTTCGTTCGAAAAGCGATACTGATATTTGTAGTCCTTTTGCTGGCAGGCTGCTCGAGTTCGATTGGCGTTGGGTTGATAGAGCGCGATGGGAATACCTTCACCAAAGCCTCGTTTATAACCCGTACAGCGACCAAGGCTCGTAAAGTCAAAGTCACTCAAGCGGGTCAGGCATTGGCGATAAGCTGGAAAGTTCAGGCCCGTAAGGGACAAATTACCTTGCGCCTGCTCGACCCAACGCAGAAAGTTGCTTGGGAAAAAGATTTCCAGAAAGGTAGCAACGCCCAAGGTTGTGCAACGCTTACAGCAGAAGTGGCAGGAGACTGGATATTGCAGATATCCGCGCAGAGCGCACGAGGCCATTACCTGGTGCGTTGGGGTCAATCCTGTTCGGAACAGAAGAGCCGGTGAGGATTTGAGTGTGCCGGAAGTGTGCATGGTAATAGTCGGGCACGGCGTATTCAACTGAGCGTACGACGGAGGCGGTTTGGCCGCGCTCGAGAATGGTTCCCGGCCCGTGGGGGCGTTGTGGTAAAATTGCGTCGAAATCCATGTGTGACGGGAGGGAATAAATGTCCGATGCACAACGTCCTTACATG
Organism: Anaerolineae bacterium; assembly: GCA_015486895.1. GTDB lineage: Bacteria > Chloroflexota > Anaerolineae > JAADDB01 > JAADDB01 > S014-12. The sequence goes on along the minus strand of WFQT01000530.1, from coordinate 3,438 downwards.
GCCGTGGCCGTGGACGAAATTGCTACATTCTTCTTCCTGGCCTGGCTGCTGGCCCGCGATAACCTTTCCCGCACCGCACGTCTCGTGGGATGGCTCAGCGTGGCTGTGAGCCTGGGCGGGAAGCGGTGGTCTCTCTGGTTCGAGACTCTAGAGCCTTACCTGCGCACGGGGCGGTTTGCGTCGGCTTACCTTTCCATCCTCCAGCTGGTCGTGGCCGCGGCGGGCATGGTTATCGTCGTGGCGGGGGCCGTGCGCTTCTTGCGGGCCTGGGGCCAGCATGGGATGGATCACCTCCTGGACGCGGGGCTTCCTGGAAGACTCCCCCGAATTCAACCGCATCCGGTCTCAGCCCAACGCCCGTACCCGCTGGAAGATGGTTACACGAGGTGCGCATGACACAGAGGACAATCTGCTCGCCGAGGAAGAAACGGGCTTGACAAAGAGGAATGAATCCTGTATTTTGTGTGCAGATAGTTCAATATTTTGGACTGGATGCACACGTGAAAAAGAACAAGCCGAACGAACGCCAATTGTACCAAGCGGCCGAGAGACAGGCAGGTTTACCGTAGTAAAGCCAAATACCGCCGATCGGACTTTCCGGAGGATCTCAATATCAACCGAGCAATTCTGTGGTATCATTCTCGTTGAGGAAGTAATGGTTGAGATGTCGAAGCTTGAGGTGGAGGAAGCTATGCCTGAAGAGCGATTCTTTACAGCGATAAGCGAAGTCTGATGGACTGATAGCGGCTGTCCAGCCGCTGCTCGATGACCTACGATACAAAGCAGGATTTTATCCAGTGACCCGTTGTACACCAGGGCCTTGCAAATCGCCCGGGAAGAATAAAGACGGGCTTGATTACCAAAGTCAATTGCGAGGAGCAACAGAGGGGACGCAAACACAGCAACATAGCGTGACTTCTCAGCCGATTTTCTCCACTGCACCTGCCAGGTCATCCAGCGGGAGTACAAGGCAAGGGGAGACAAGGAACGCCAAACCGGAGCTCGCCAGGGGTTGAGTGAGGAAGAGGTGCCGGACGCCGTGAAAGATGCTGGCGGAGACCGCCAGGCAGCGTGGGACCTGGTAATTGGGGCATACATGGATGGGGAAGTGAGCCTTGGTCGGGCAGCGGAGCTTTTAGAAGTGCTTCATTTCGAACTCGAGGAAAGACTTCGGAGGTTTGGCGCCCTGCCTCTCTCGGGCGGCGAAGCCGATCGAATCCAGGCGGAAGGGGTGGATGGAGGGACGTTGTGATTCGGGACAAAGCGTTGTGGAAAAGATTCGAGGCCGAGTGGCAGACGAAGAGGAACCAAGACTTTGAAGCTAATCTGAGGTTGTTCGAGACGTTGATCGAGCATGCTCGCTCGATAGGAGCATGGCCTCCCGATGACCCTATGGATGGAATCGAGGTGGACATTCGCCTCGCAAGGATGGTGAACACGTATGTCGAAAAACCTGCTAACGCGCCTGGCCCGGGCGCTGGATGAAAGCGCCATTTCCTACATGATCATCGGCGGTCAGGCTGTGCTGCTGTACGGCGAGCCTCGCCTGACCCGCGATGTAGACATTACCCTTGGGGTGACCCCCGATGCGCTGGAGAAAGTGCTGGACGTGGTGGAGCGCGTTGGGCTAAGCGTGCTGGTGCAGGCTGTGGAAGACTTCGTAGACCGCACTTGGGTTTTGCCTGCGCTCGATGAAGAAACAGGCCTCCGGGTAGACTTCATCTTTTCCTGGACTCCCTATGAGCAAGGGGCTTTGAGGCGAGCTCGGGAAGTGGATGTGGAGGGCTACCCGGTGAAATTTGCTTCGCCCGAAGACGTGGTGATCCACAAAGTGCTGGCCGGGCGTGCACGGGACACGGAAGATGTGCGCTCGATTTTGAGAAAACAAGCGATGGATCTGAACTATGTCAGGTCATGGCTGGAGCAATTCGATGCGACGTTGGGTGGAGACAACATTGGCCGGTTTGAAGCCGCGTTGCATGACGTTGGAGGGGAGAGGTAGAGAATCTGATTGGTGCGATGTTTCCTTCCGGTACTGATCGAGCGATGATTCCGGCTTGCAGCAACTCAAGCCTCAATACAACTCAAGTTCCCCTGTGACCAGATTTCCGCGTTACAGCCTGGGTGAAACAGCGCGTTGGAGCGTCTTGAAATTTCACGCGACGCAGTTCAGACCGGATAATCAGCCTGAAAATGCCCGTTTTCGGCCTGTTTTGAGGTCTTCTGCGTGGCCCAAGCTCCCTTGTGCGACGATTTTAGACGACGAAGATTTGCGGCGCAGCAGCGTCGGTGCTTTGCCAATATTCCCCAGCCGTAGGTACAATCGATTCTGGAAGCTGCTTTATTGTACTGTGTGGCCGTTCGATGCAGTTTGGAGGGACATGTGATCAGAATAGGTACTTCTGGCTTTTCGTACAAGGATTGGGTCGGGCCTGTTTATCCGGAAACGCTGGCCCCACACGAAAGGCTCAAACTCTACGCCGACGAGTTCTCCACGGTGGAGCTCAATGTGACTCACTACCGCATTCCAAGCACGCGCACCGTCGAGCGCTGGGTGCGCCAAACGCCGGACGGTTTTTTGTTCTCCGTCAAAGCCTTTGGGGGCTTGACGCACGAGCGCGACGAGTCTGCATTCGCTCCATTTGTCGAATCCTTGCAGCCGTTGATCGAATCGCGAAAACTCGGTTGCATTCTGGCCCAGTTTCCCTACTCGTTCCACGGTGTGCCCGAAAATCGAGAGTATCTGAAGAAACTGCGTGCTGGCCTGGGCGACCTGCCGGTAGTGGTCGAGTTCCGTAACGCCAAATGGGTGAACCAATCCACCTTCGATCTGCTGCGGTCGCTGGGGCTGGGGTTTTGCAGCGTGGACGAGCCCAGGCTACGGGGTCTGATCCCTCCCATTGCTGTAGCGACCGGCCCCCTGGGGTACGTGCGGTTTCATGGCCGGAACGCCGCCAAGTGGTATCGGCACAAGGAAGCCTGGGAGCGTTACAACTACGACTACTCCGAGGATGAGCTCCGAGAGTGGGTGCCGAAGCTGCATAAGCTGGATTCGACAGTACCTTTGACGCTGGTCTATTTCAACAACCATTTCGGCGGAAAGGCCGTGCGCAGCGCTCGGATGCTCGATCGACTGTTGCCGGGATGAGCTTTGTGCAACCGAAAGCCGAACCACGGACAAAACCAATGTGCAGTTCAAGCCTCTGCTCGTAGAGGGGGGCTGTGGTAGAGGATGTCCGAACATCGTTGCGATAACTCGCCGCATATGGCATAATATGCACATGAGATTCGAGAAGCTTGTCGAAATTGTGGGGGACCAACCGGTGTTCGAGACCGGGCTTTTGCTGGCCGGGGATGCAGACCCCGGCGACGTGCGGCGGCAGCTCTCGCGCTGGACCAGAGCAGGGCGAATCTACCAGTTCCGCCGTGGTCTCTACG
>WFQT01000529.1 GCA_015486895.1 Anaerolineae bacterium | reverse complement strand
CCTCTACGCACCGACCTGGAACCGGCATGCCACGGAGTGGTGGCCTTTCTCCGAGGACGACCTGATGGGCATGCAACGACTGCTGGCCGAAAACGAGGCCGTCTGGGTCGTCCGGCTGCACCGCCGCGGGATGGAGAAGCTCGTGTTTCCTACTTCGCCCTCCGGCGAAAGGCGCTTTTTCAACTACGAGGAGTGTTTCGGGCTGGCCGACGTGCAGGAGGCACTGACTGCCGTGGATCTGCTGGTGACGGATTATTCCTCCATCGCCCACGATTTCATCCTGCTGGATCGCCCGATGCTGTTCCTGGAGCGGGCGTCGGAGGAGTTTGCCCGCGAGCAGGGGCTGGTGGACGGGTACAGGAATCTACTCCCGGGGCCGGTATGCGATACCTATGATGATTTTGCCGCTTATCTGGCTGCTGCGTTGCGAGGGAAAGATCCCCAGGGAGAGCGGCGTTCCAGGGTTTTGCCGTTTTTCCACCGCTATGTCGATGGGCATAGCACCGAGCGGTGCGTGCAGGAGATCGTGTCGGCGTTGGGGATAGCAGTTGAAACCGAGTGACAAGCGTAAGCTCCCTACTGTCGTTTGCAGAGAGCAAGCCAATGTGGTATAGATGTCATAGGTAGTGCATAGTCACTTTGTGCGTGGAAGGAATAGAAAGATGGGAAAAGTGCCTAACAGTAGGTTTCCCGTGAGTGAGATTGAGCGTATCTGTGCCAAGTACGGCGTTGATCAGTTGTACGTTTTCGGCTCCTTTGCTCGCGGGGAGGAGACACCGAAAAGCGATGTGGATCTACTGGTACGGTTCGTACGACCGGTTAGCTTTTTCACGCTCCTAGACATGGAGGAGGCTCTGTCGGAGCTCTTCGGCCGTCCCGTCGACCTGGTTACGGAGCGAGCACTGAGTCCTTATTTCCGTCCTCACGCCTTGAAAGAGGCAAAACTTCTCTATGAGCGTTCGAAAATCCGAAAGGGACATCGTATACCTGCGGCATATCCTTGATTCTACGAATCGTATTGCTCTGTACTTGAAAGGAATAACGGAGCAAGAATTCGAGCACAACGAAATGCTCCAGGACGCGGTCATCCGTCAGATAGAGATTATTGGCGAGGCTACAGGACGGATTTCTGAAGACCTGCAGAAAGTATACCCTGACGTACCGTGGCAGAAAGCTATCGGCATGAGGAATAAACTGATCCACGACTACCTGGGAGTAGACATCAGGGTGGTTTGGCTTACGGCGACAACAGATTTGCCTCCATTTAGACAACATATCGTAGGAATACTAAAAGATCACGGCTATGAGATCGAATAGCCTCTCGCCGTTTCTTCACCGCCGACCCAAATCAGTAGCATTGAACCCCCCGATGTGGGCATTCCGGCGCAGGCGGTTTCTTCGGCTCGTGCAACTGGCACTGTTCAGGGTGATACGTTCCCTCACCTGGGCGCTTTCGTTCCTCGTTCCCCGGAAGCCTGGCCTCGTGGCATTCTCCTGTGGCACTGGCTCCAACTACGGCGGCAACCCACGATACCTCTACGAAGCGGCGCTGCGTGAACGATGGCTGACGCCGGTCTGGGTGCATCCGTACCGAAAGCCCGCGCCGGCGGGCAGCTCCTGGCGGTACTCGCCGCGGGGGATGTGGACGCTCCTGTGTGCCGAGGCGTGGGTCGTGGACAACCACCTCTACACCGTGCTTCCTCACGTACACCCGCGAGAGAAGAAGATTTTCCAGACCTGGCACGGCGTGGGAATCAAGCGGATCGCACTGGGGGACAAACGCACCCGGCCCCGCGACCGGCGCAAGATCGTGGGGGATACTGCCCGTTACACCCTTTTCTTCACCACCTCCGACTTCATGGCGGAGCATTTCGCCCGCATCCTGGCGATACCGCGGCCGCGGATAGCGATCACCGGCTACCCGCGCAACGATATCCTGTTTCAGTCGGGCCTCCATCGGCCGAGAAACTTTCGCAAGCTGATCCTGTACGCACCCACCTGGGATCCCAGGCGCGAGGCGGTGCGCACGCCCTGGCCTTTCGACAACTTCAACCTCGGCGTCTTGAACAACTTGCTGGAGCAACACGACGCACTGTTCGTTGTGAAGCTGCACTGGCACATGCAGCACCTGCTCAGGTCGCTGGCATCCAGCGGCCGGGTACGCCGCTACGACGAAATTTTCGGCGACCGGGACGTGCAGGAGGCGCTGGTGGCGGCAGATATCTTGGTCACCGACATTTCATCCATCGCTTACGACTACGTCCTCCTGGCTCGCCCCATCGTCATCGTCCATCCCGACCTGGACGGCTACGACAGGGCTTACGGTCTGGTGGAGGGCTACCGCGCCCTCCTGCCCGGCGAGGTCATGGAAACTTTCGATGCGTTTGTTGGACGGCTGGAGCAGGTGCTGCGTGACGAAGACCCTGACGCGGAAAGGCGACGGCGCATTCTGGCGCTTTTCCACCGCTACGCCGACGAAAATAGCTCCCGGCGTTGCTTAGACGCGATGAAACAAGTGCTCGGGGCGAAGGAGGCATAATGTCCCAGGTGGTTTACTCCATCGGCGTGCGCTTTGCCGGCGGCGGCATCGGCACCACTGCCTGGCACGCCGTGCAAGGTATTCATAGTCACCACATGCTCCATCGCTTGCTTTGCAGCAGCGCCGTGCCCACGGAGGTTCCAGCGAATCGGATACGGCAAATGGGCCTGCCGCACCGCATCCTCCGCCGCCTCGCGATCTACGACCGCCGTCGCTTGCTGGAGTATCTTCAGGGGGAATGGTTCGACCGCTGGGCTGCGTCCCACTTAGAGGAAGCGGCGATCTTCCACGGATGGGCAAATTTCGCCCGCCACGCTATCCCGAAAGCGCACGAGATGGGGATGATCACCGTCGTGGACTGGCCCATTACCCATCCCGTTCACCAGTACCGGCTGCTGAAGGAAGAATTCGCCCGTCTGGGGCTTTCGTACATCCCCATTCCGAAATGGCGGGAGCGGAATCTGGCGGAGATCGAAGAGGCGGACCGCATTGTCGTCCCGTCGGCGTTCGTCCTGAAGACGTTTTTGTCCCACGGCGTGCCCCGCGAGAAAATCGCGGTGATCCCATTCGGCGTGGATGCGGAGCGGTTCTCGCCGCCGGTGGAACGCCCAGAGTCGCCCATCCGGTTCCTCTTCGTCGGGCAGATCGGCATCCGCAAAGGCGTCCACTACCTGCTGGAGGCGTGGCGCCGTTTGGCGCTGCCCGATGCCGAACTGATCCTGGCCGGGCGCGTCCAGAACAACAGCCAGGCCATGCTGGCCCGCTACGATGGCCTGCCCGGCGTCCGGTGGGCCGGGCACGTCGATCCGGTGGGGCTGTACCGCTCGGCGCATGTTTTCGTCTTCCCCTCGCTGGACGAGGGGAGTGCGCTGGTGACTTACGAGGCGATGGCGTCGGGACTGCCGCTGATCGTCACGGAAAACAGCGGCTCGCTGGCCCGCGGTGGCGTGGATGGGATTTTCGTTCCCGTGCGTGATGTTGATGCCCTGGCGGCGGCAATGGCGCAGCTCTATCGGGAGAAAGATCTGCGGGAGGAAATGGGGCGTGCCGCACGCCGTCGGATCGAGCCATACACATGGGAGCGTTACGGCGACGAGATCGCGGCGCTGTACCAGCGGTTGACGGGAGAAAGAGAATGAGCAAGCGCATCGCTCTGATTTTCGGCACGAGGCCGGAGGTTATCAAAATGCCACGACAAACAAGCGGGTTATGGAGGCATTGAGGAAACAATGAAAGTAGCCTTATTACGTGTCATGCCCCAGGAGGGGTTTCGGAGCATCGAGGTCTACGCGGACAGGCTGGTGGGCGGCCTGAAGAGCCTGGACGGCGATCTGGAGGTCGTCGAAGTAAACGTGCAAGCGTGGGAGTGGGGCGGGTTCAGCCTGCCGATGCCCTATGGCCGCCGGGCGTCGTTGCGCACGCTGGGAATTTACCTCTCCCGCTGGGTGCAATACCCCATGGCCTTGCGCAAAATTCACGCCGATGTCTATCATGTTTTGGACAACAGTTATGGGCATCTGGTCTTTTTTTTAGACCATCGACGTACCGTAGTGACTTCCCATGGAGGTACGTCCAAGAGTTGGCGTCGCTGGAATCCTGAAGGCCCGGCCATGTGGATGTTCGATCTGGCTTTCAAAGGCACGCTGCACGCCGCGCACATCATTTCTGTCAGCGAATATGCTAAACGTGAGTTATCAAACGAAGTCGATTACCCTTCTGAGCGTATTCACGTTATCCATCATGGCATTGACCCTTATTTTGTCCCATTTCCCGCTGAGACCGTCAGGCTTTTGCGATCCCAATTGCTGCGGGATGACGAGCAGTACCTGATTTTACACGTTGGCCATAGCGCTCGCCGCAAAAACGTAGAGATACTGTACAAAGCTTTGTCCATATTATCGGGTCGGAAAGTACCGGTGAGGCTATTACGCGTCGGGGGAGAACCAACGCCGGCACAGGCTTCACTGATCCACGCCTTGGGAATCAAGGATATTGTGACTCATATCAAACATGTTCCCAATCGTGAGTTGCCGCGGTATTATGCGTCTAGTGATTTGTTCGTCTTCCCATCGCTTTATGAGGGTTTTGGTATCCCATTGATTGAAGCGATGGCATGTGGAATACCGGTTGTCTGTTCAGACTGGAAGCTTTTTCGTGAGGTGTGTGGTCCAGCAGCATTCTTCGCTGACCCAACAGACCCGAGAGCCCTGGCTGACGCGATAGAAAAGGTCTTACACTATCCATCTTTGGCATCGCAACTGCGTCAAAAGGGACTGCAACGTGCCAGGCAATTTACCTGGGAGAAAACCGCTTTCCAGACATTACAAGTCTATCAGCGAGTTCTGGGCGATTTACAGCAAATAAGGTGAATGCTCTGTGCCGCCGGTCCACTTTAGTGGAATGTCATAGGACACATGTTAACACGGATGCACACTGATTTTGTTGTTTTTTCTGCATTCATCTCTGAAAATCCATGTCCAATTTCTATCCCTGGGGATAGACTGCTTGCTGTAGACAGTGTTAGAATCCGGGCGTGAGAGGAAGAGCATTCGTGTAGGGAAAGCTGCACGGTGTGACGGTATCAAGTTTTATAAGCCTCAACCTACTGGGAAGGCAAAATGCTGATTATCCGGCAAGGGCATTTCTAATTGTAGTTGAGCAGATCAGCCCATTAAGGTTTGCCAGAAACTGTGAAGCTGATAGAATATACGATCAATTCAAAAAAACTTGCCCGGTTTTGCGCACTGGCGAGGCGATGTCGGGTGTGGCGCCTGCACTCCAACAAAGTAAATCGTAGCCTATAAAAGGCTGCCGGTGTCAAAGTATCCTGGCAGGTTTTGCCTTTCAGCAGTAGGTGCACTGGCAAGACAAAATTAGCTCGCTAACGTTAGCAAAATCAGAGATCGGCAATTAGTCCACAGTCCAGTTCTAAAGTTAATGAACTTAAAACTTGTTAATGGGGGAGAATATGAGCATGGAGCAGAAAAAACTGAAAGAAATGTGGAAATTTTTGTATTGGCCAGTGGTTTGGCTTCTTGTCTTTTTGCCCAGTTACTTACTGAAAGATGTAGGAACTCTAACGGATGTTTTTGGAGTCTGGCTGAGCCTCTTGGGAATCGTAATTCTGGTCTGGGCATTTTCTCTTCACATAACAGCCGGAAAGACACTCAAAAAGATAGGGCATACCCCGGGCCATAAGAGTATATGGCCAAACAGGTTTGTAAAGAGCGGAATATATTCCTGCATGAGACATCCTGAGCATCTAGGTCTCGCCATTATACCTTTTGGAGTAGCTCTGCTCCTTAACTCGTTAGTGGCGCTCCTCTCTTCAGGATGGGCGGTTCTTGCAGCCTTTTTCTTTGTAGTTGTTATTGAGGAACCGGAATGCGTAGGGAGGTTTGGAGGAGATTATTTTGAGTATATGAAGAGCACTCCGGCTTTCTCTCTCAGGGTAGGATGCCTTGTAAAAGGTCTCAGGGAATTGAGCAAATTCTGAGACTGTCGCAAGCAAAAGCGGCCTTGATGGGCAAAAATTGCGTAAAGAGGCATGGTTCATTTTGAATCGAAACAATCTTGACAAATAGGGCCGGAAAGAAAGCCACAGAATAACACGGAAAGGCACAGAAAAGGCTAAAGACAAAAATTTGCCGGCCCAAGCGCACAAGGCTCAAAGCCTCATGCTATGCCAATCATAGAATTTCACAGCATTCCCTCGGGGAGCTATGTGGGGGAAAGAACGGCATCGCGAGATCATCCCTCAGGCTGGCAAGGAACCAAAGCCAGATGTCAGGCCGAGCACCGTCAACAGGTAGAAGATTGCCGCCAACAACACCAGGGCACTAATCAGGAATGCCCAATCGCTCCATCTGACCTGCAGCTCTCGGTAGTACGTGCGATCGGGCATGGCGCCAAACGCCTTGCTGTCCATAGCGATGGCGACCCGTTCCGACTTGCGGATGGCACTGGCCAGCAAAGGGATAGCGTAGCGCTGGAACTGTCGCAGTTTCCCTCGCCAGCCGCCGTTCCCGCCCACGCCACGCACCCTGTGGGCTGCACGGATGGCCGCCAGTTCCTCTGTCCAAAGGGGGAGGAAGCGATATGCCACCAGTATAGCGTATCCAAAGCGGTAAGGTACATGCCCTTGCTGGATCAAGCTCAATGCGAAATCGCTGGGATCCGTGGTGGCTATGAAAAACAAGGAACAGGCAATAAACGCCAAGATGCGCAAAGAGAGGGCTAAGCCAGAAACAGCCCCTTCCCGGGCCACTATCCATGGCCCCAAATGAAGCCAAATATGCGGATTTGCTGCCCTCCCCACGTCAAAATAGAGGGTGTTGAAAACGAAAAATGGAAGTGTCAGTACCACCAATGGCCAAAGCGAACGGCCAATAACCTTCAGCGGCACCCGCCCTGCCAACCAAAGCGTCAGCAAGACTAACGCCAAAAAGGTTCCCGGTGTGTACGGATCCTGTGCCAGGGTCAAAACCATCACTGCCAGGAAGATTGCCAGTAGCTTAATGGTAGGATTGAGCCGGTGCAAGAATGAATCTTGTTCGTAGTACGAAAAAAGCCCCATGGTGATAACTCCCTGCGGCGGTTTCCACCGTTCGCGAAAGGCGGCCAGGCAGGATGTAGCTCGCGACTCCAGCCGCCCGGCGGAAGAAACATTTGCTCGTTGTTTCGCTCCTTCACCCTCACAATCTGTGGTCGCCAGCGTCGTCTGCGTCTATCGTAAGCGGTGCCGAGCGGTTGATTTCTGTTCCCTCCAACGCTCGTGCCACCTGATAGAGAGGGGGCGGCATCAGCCGCGCTCGCCGGAGGAGCTCATCCTGTCCGTACAGGCGCTCTGCCTCTCCCTGGTAAATGATCCGGCCTTCGGACAATACCGCTACCTTCTCCGCTACGTCGAGGACGAGCCGCATATTGTGGGTAATGAACAAGACAGTGATGCCTTGTTCCTGCAATCGGCGCCAACGGGACACCATCCGGTCTGTGGTTAGGCGGTCCTGACCAAAAGTGGGCTCATCCAGCACGAGGAGCTTCTGGCCTACCGCCAACATGGTGGCGACGCTCAGCCGCCGTTTTTGTCCCTGGCTCAAGGTAAACGGATTAGCCTCTGCCAGCGCCTCCAGCTGAAAGTCCTCAAGCAGCTCCTGAACCTTGGCATGAATTTCCTCCTCGGCATATCCACGAACTCGCAGCCCGTAAGCCAGCTCGTCGTACACCCGATCCGTCACAAACTGATGCTCTGGATTCTGGAAGACATATCCCACCAGCTCCGTCAGCCGGGCCAGGCTCATGCCGGCTTCCGGACTGACATCCTGTCCAAAGACAAAGACCTTGCCAGGAGGCGGTGGATTGATAGCTATCAGGTGCGAAGCTAAAGTGCTCTTGCCGGAACCATTAGGCCCCACCAGAGCAAAGAGCCCTCCTCCAGGCACCTCCATGCTGGCAGATCTCAGCGCCGGGCGCTCTCCTATTGGGTAGGTGAAGCTAAGGGACCGCACTTGGGCAGCCAACGCACCGTCCGAAGCTAAAGTGCGAGCATTCCCCCGTCGCAGGGAAACAGGAATCTCCAAGAGATGTGCTGCCCTCACAGCCTCTTCCACCGTCAGCGGAAGTGGATTCATCACAACCCCGCGGGAGCGCAGAGTAAGAGCCCATTCCGTTACCTGGGGTACCCAAACCCCGTATTCCCGCAGGCGGGCGGACTTAGTTGCGAAAACATCCCGCGGCGCGCCTTCTGTCAGCAATGACCCGCCAGGCGTAAGCACCAAAACCCGGTCAACCAAGTCGATGCATTCATCCAGCTTGTGTTCCACGATGAGAATAGTGTGCTTACCACGCAAGGGGGCCAGCATGCGAAAGAATGCCGCTGTCGCTGAGGGATCTAAATTGGCGGTAGGCTCATCCAAGATGATAATCTCTGGTTTCATGGCCAGGATAGCGGCCAAAGCCAAACGCTGTTTTTCACCGCCAGAAAGTCGTAACAGGGAGCGGTGCTCCATTCCTTCCAAACCAACTTGCTCCAGCGCCCGGCGGATGCGATTGTCCATCTCCTCCCGAGGAACATTCAGGTTTTCGAGGCCGAAAGCTACTTCGTCGGCAACAGTCAGGGTACAGAATTGCGCCTCTGGATCCTGAAAAACGACCCCAACTTTGCTTGTGAGCGCTTCTAAGGAAGCTGTCGCCGTATCTAGGGCGGCCACGAGTGCATGGCCTTTGACCTCAGCCTCAATATCATGCGGAATGAGGCCATTAAGGGTGAGGACCAGAGTGCTCTTACCGCTGCCGCTGGGACCGAGGATGAGGACAGTCTCCCCCTGTGCCACCTTGAAGCTTAGATTACGAATAGCCGGCTCCCGGCGCAGGGGGTAACGAACGCTCAGATTGTTGACTTCGATGATGGAACGACTCAAACTTGTTCGCGTCCTTCGCGGGCTACCGGGAAACTGCCCAAAGCGCCGGAGTGCACCAATCCGTCGGCGATGACCTTAGCCAGCCAGCCGCCCAGGATGGCACCGCTGATGAGCCGGGCGACCAACATGATTGCCAGCACGCCCGGCTTTAAGTTGGAGTACCAGAAGAAATAATCTACCACCAGGCTGCCGATGCCCGCGGCTGCACCAGCCAACATCAATGTGTCCAGCTTATAGCGGCGATAGCCATAAGCAGCGAAAACAATCTCTGCCATGCCGCCCTGTATCAGACCGCTGATGAGCAGGGTAAACCCCCACTGGCTGCCAGCTAACCACTCAGCTAACGCTGCCAGCGTCTCTGCCACCACGGCAGCCCCGGGCTTGCGGATGATGTAAGGTGCTACCAGGGCAGCCAGAAACCAAAATCCATAAGAAAGATCGCGGATTCCAGGTAGAATTGCATTTAGCGGCTTGATCAGGTCCCACACCATACCCCATCCAAGGAACAAAAGCCCAAAAACCAGCGCCAGGTTGGCTACGAGGACAGCGTCCCGGGTCTTCCACTGGGAAAGCTCCCCGCCGACACCCCAGGCTGCACCCGCGGCCAGCCCCATAATGGTTAACACTGCAGCCACGATGGGACTCCAGTTCACATACTCCACTTTGGGGCCACGAACAACGGCAGCAACGTAGTAGACCAGTAACGTCACGGCCCCGACAGCCAACGCATAAACCAATGTTCGTACAGACTTACTCATGAGTATTACCTCCCTAAGTTAACGATAAGTATAATACGTACCACGCGATACGCGCTCTCCCACCCGTTTTCATTCCGGTTTTGGGATCCTCTTCCCTATCTAGACGCTACATCATGCCAGTCAACAAAATGATCCACAGGGCCGTGGCCATGCCCGATTTTCAGCTCGGCCCCGGCCCGCAACGCCCGCGTCAGGTAAGCTTTCGCTTCCGATACTGCTGACGGCACATCCAGGCCTTTGGCGAGGCCAGCGGCGATGGCAGACGCAAAAGTGCAACCTGTGCCGTGGCTGTTTTCTGTGTCAAGTCGTGTCGCACTAAACTCCCGGAATTCCTTGCCATCGTACAGCAAATCGATGCTCTCGCTGCTATGGGCCAGGTGTCCCCCTTTGACCACCACGTAGCGAGGTCCCATGCCGTGAATCACTCTTGCGGCTTCTTTCATTGCCTCTACATCGTGGATCTCCAACCCGGTCAACACTCGCGCCTCGTGTAGGTTGGGAGTGACTACCAACGCCAGAGGGAACAACTCCTGAATCAGTGCAGAGCAAGCATCATCCCGCAGGAGCGGGTCTCCGCTCTTGGCCACCATGACCGGGTCCACCACCAGCGTTTCCACCTGGTACTTGCGGAGCCTGTCGACGATAGCATTGATGATGCCGGCGTTGGCAAGCATACCCGTTTTCACAGCATCGGCCCCGATATCTGTCATGACACTATCGATTTGCAATGCCACGAACTCGGGCGGAAGCTCGAAAGCCCCTTGCACGCCAACAGTGTTTTGCGCCGTTATGGCCGTCAGGACGCTCATCCCATAAACACCAAGAGCGGAAAATGTCTTCAGATCGGCCTGGATTCCAGCTCCTCCGCCGGAAT
>WFQT01000528.1 GCA_015486895.1 Anaerolineae bacterium | reverse complement strand
GATTTATTCTGCATTTATTCTGCATAGAGGCCGTTTTATCCTGCATTTATTCTGCGAGCCTCCATTCTGGGGCCTTACGTGAACCATCATTGCGAATACGTCCGGACCGCCGCAGCTTAGTGATCAGATTACTGATCTTATTCTTCTTCTGCTCGTCGCCCAAGGCATCGCTTAGTTTATCCCATAGGAGCTCATCGATTTCCCGGCGTGAAGCTTTGCCGAATTTTCCCAAGTAGTCTGTGATCAGCTTAGCGTAAAACGCGTCATCCTGTGCCCGAGTTCGGATGTAGTCCGCCTTGCTTGCGGTTACCTTGGCGACCAAGGCAGAAACATGGAGATTAGGTTTGCGCCCTTCGACCAGTCCTGCGCGGCGCAAGCGTCTTGCCGTTGCAGCATCGACGGGTAAGTGCTTCTGCACTCGATCCAGGGCCAGGACATCCATTAATGGCAGGTTTGTTTTCTGCATCAGTATGCGAGTATACGCTGGATCGACAACACTGCCGTACACGGTCATGCGCACGACGCCTGGCTCGCTTAAGTCGTAATCCGGCATTGGAAAGTACCGCTTTGCCTGACTTATATGCATTTCGTGGATGCCGTATCCCATGGTATCGATCATGTTTAGTTCTGTCATTGCCTGAGCGAGAAACGGATTGCGATAACGGCGCGGCGTTTTATTGCCAGCAACATAATCATCTGGTCGCCCTTCGAAGAAGCTGCCCTCGTTTTCAAATATCAGCCTGTCAGGCCGCTCGGTAACGACGATGCGTCCGTTACGGGCGTAATCTTGGTGCGCGATACAGTTATGTAGCGCTTCGAGAACTACCTTGCGATCGTACTTTGCCATTTCCACAGCCAGCAACGCATCATCTGGCAGGATACGAATCTGAATATTTCGTATCCGCTGATAAAGCGCGGAAGTACTGAGGAGAAAAGGTGGACCAAAGTGCTCGTACGCCCGTTCCGGTCCCTCCAGCTTCCAGGTCATCTGGGCTGGATGCGGGAGAAGCAAATGTGCTGACTCTGGTTTGCCCAGCAATAGGAGCGCGGCACGTGTTACCTTGCCGTCACGTGTCAACCGCGCTCGATCGAGAAACGCCTCCAACGGCCAGGCCATAACTTGCTCTGTCGGAAAGCGATTTGCATACTTCTTGGCAAACGATTCACGTGCCTGTAGCAAGGCCGCATCATCAAGATGAGTTAATGTAGCATTAGCGACAATCTGAGCCGACCAGTCTGCCGCAGTGGTCTGTTGTCGAATCTCGTCTAGTTTGTCTAACCCCAGTGAGGTGAGGCTCTCTCCAGCGCGGGCATAGTAGTGGCCATTCCAGGCAATAGGTATCCCGGAAGGGGCAGCAGGAATCTCGAACATCACGACTCGACCGCCGGGATGCTGCAACTCGTGAATATTGCGAAACGTGATGCTGGGCTCGGTACGCTGTGCAATCTGCATCTTCAGGCTTTGCAGGTGCTCCGGCTCTATGCGATAACTCGTTCCCACTACTGTACGTGACTTGTTGTTCACACCAAACACCAGCCACGCACGCTCTGCACCGCGCAGGTTGGCTTCGTTGGCCAGTGCCGAAAAATACTTGCCAATCTCCGACGTGGAGTAAGCATCGGTTGCCTGTTTGAACTCCACAACTTCATCCTCCCACGTTGTAATCAGCTGTTCCAGTAAGGCCGAGAGGTCGGCAGTGTTCATTGCTCCCCTCCTCTAACAACTGGATCAGGTTGAACCAGCCGGATACGGCCACTCAGGAGCTGCTGCATCATCCCTTGCTTGATCTGTTTTGTCTTATCGCGGCGGGCTTCAAGGGCTTCGATCTCGGCGTCCATGTCGGAGAGGACAGTGGCGATTGCGGTTTGTTCTTCAAGTGGAGGTAGTAGCAAGCAGACTTGGGCCAATGCTGTCGCGCTGATATGAACAACCGCGTCCCCTTGCCCACGACTAGACTTCTGCCGATTTACCTCTGGAGTGTTCAATGCGTAACCTAGGAATAGAGAATTGACGTCTCGTGGCCTTAGTATGAGAATGTCACCACCTGCGTAGACTTCTGTATCTGTTACAAAGGCAACACATTTTCCTATTTCCCCTTTGGTCTCTCCTGATCCCGCAAAGAGTATATCGCCATATTCAAGAGGTGTAGCTGTGGCTGCGACCGTGGCTGATATCCAAGAATGAAAGCTGCGGATGTAGTCATTGTGTGTAGTGTATATCTCGCCGTATCGCACACATGGGATACGGCCACTGTTCGCATCGTGCCGAGTAACTCCACTGCCCTTGAGAAAATGTCCTATCTCTCCCAACCGCTTCGTCTCCCACTTGCCGCTGAAGCCAGGGAGGCGGGTTTTGCCGGTGAGGAGCTGCTGCATGGCGGCCTGCTTGATGGCCCGCTTCTTGGCGATCAGCTTGTCGAGTGCAGCGATCAGCCCATCCACATCCGACAACGCCTCAGCGATGGCGTTCTGCTCGGCAGGCAAGGGCAGAAAGATCTCGAAAGCCTGCACAAGTTCCGTGTCTAGAACGCCGGCGCTATTTCCAGCTGTGCTCACGAGTTTCATAAGGTCATTGGCTCGCCCCAATAGTGAGTAGGTGAGGAACTTTGGAACCAGACCTGAGCGAGGGACCAGTGCTTTGAGGTCTTGGTTGAAGCACACTGGTGCTACTACTAATCCTGCGCGAATTTCGTTGTAAAGCGCGCTGCCACGAACTAGGAGTAATGTCGAACCAACAGGAGCCATTTTGCTGCCTCTTGCCACAGCATCAGGCGTCAAGTTCTGGTCCGACTCCCGTATTTCAGTATGCTTTAGCGTTGAGGCGCTAATCCACGGTATGTCCCCACTCCAATACTCAGAGACCGAACGGTTTGGGGTACCGCCGGAGAGCCAGTGTGTTACTGCTCCGATAGGGACCATTTGGTAGGCAGTCATTCCCAGCTTAACCCCATACTCCTCAGATGACTCTCCATCTTAGCGCTGAACTCTTCCACTTCTTTCTCCAGTTCCGGTAGCGGCTTAGCATAGCGCTCTTCCAGTTCCTTGATCCGTGTGGTCAGCCGCTGTGTCAATCGCTGCACTTCACCATCGATCGCAGCTCGAATCGAGGCGAACCACTTGCTTTCAACGACCAGCGTCTTGATCTCTTCCTCGGTCAAAGTGGGGTACTTAGCCAGCACTTGCTCGTTTAGCCTGGCTTGTGCATCCTTTACAGCG
>WFQT01000527.1 GCA_015486895.1 Anaerolineae bacterium | reverse complement strand
GGCTCTTCATCGGCCTCGTTCAAGACAATATAATGGTCGTCGCCAATAAGACCTTTCCACTCTTTTCGTGCTTTTTGGGCTTTTCCCAGCCCAAGCACGAAAATCTGTATCTGTTGAGAGTGCAATTCCTGTATCATTGGCTGCAATTTATCCGTGAAATACTGCCTGATCTCCTCGTCAGTAACTTTTTCTGTTCCCACTTGCGGAAAACCATCTGTCAGCAGAATTATCGCTCTCCGCGTGCTCTCTGGCGACCATTTGAGTTCTTTGTAGGCAACATCCAGTGGGGGCAAAAAGTTCGTGTAACTGATCACTGCCAGCCGAATGTCGTTCTTCACATCAGGCCCCACCCTCTCCAGCCCTATGTAGTGTCCAAGCCTGCCACCAAAGTTCACGACGCCTACCCTGTGATTGACTTCGGCCACCTTCCCTTCAGCAATTAAGTAGTCTATCAGAAAATCAGCAGCTTGAATCCGCAGCTTATGGGGGTCACTGCCGCTCATGCTCGGAGAACTATCGATCAAGAGCATAATATCCAGCCTTACGGGTTGTTTCCCGGCTTGCTGGGCGCCAACAGGCACGACAAAAACCACCCAAGACAAGACCACGAATAATAAGGCCATGAAAAAAGCAGACAGAAAGCGCAATACTGTATTTCGTCTCGCCATGGTGTTACTTCCTCGTCAGGATTTTTTGTTCTACAGAGAACTCTTCAGACTGTTGCTTGATACTCTTCTTGTGCCGATCCGCCTTCCGGAAATAATAGTAAACGAAACCTCCAGATACAATCGTAAACAGTAAAGATGAAAACGAGTAAGTCGAAAAAGAGCCGTGGACAATATCTGGAAGCAGTGTCCCCAGGAAGAGGCTAAACACGCCCAATGCCACCGCTAACTCTTGATCCGCTTCATATAGCTCGTGAAGCATTCTCTGGGGAACGTAGGTCACTTGGTCTTTTACGATAGAAATAGTCACCAGTTGCTCTCCTGATCCAGAATCCTGCTCCTTCTCAGATAGCAAGACGTGCAACTGGTCCATCACGTTTTTCAGTTCATTTTCTAAATCAGACAACCTCTGATCTCGCTCGCGCTCGGCAAGAGATGGGATTCTGTTAACGGTGTCACAATAAGGACATTTTGCCTCCTGCCCGTCGTCTGGAACACGAAACTGTCGCCCGCACCCTTTGCAAGTAATCTTAACCATAGCCATATGCATCGGCCTCCAAGACAAGTCAACGAACGCTTTACAATGCCTGTTTTCCGAGACGAGAGAACAGGCCGCAGAGAATGCCAGAAATAGAAACCCGGTAACCTGTCGGCACAGTGCCAACTAATTCTATTGTCGCTCTCTGTACCTTGGCAACCCTCCCTCAGCTTTCCGGTTTCGGTTCATCAAGATCAGGACAGCCACATCGATAGTTCATCAGCGCTTCTCCTTCAATCCACGCCTTTCTTGTCTCCCTAAACCGGTTCCCACCCCCAGGGACGTTTTTCATAGACCTTGCGCCAGTTCATCCAAACTTCGTTGGACTTATGCAAGGCATTGTGTTCATGATTGCCTTCAAGAATATGAATCAAGATCTCATCATAGCCCAAAGCTCGCATCTTTCTACAAGTCAGGGTACACGCATAAGGTACCCGGCGGAACTGGAAAGTGTCGGCTTCAGTGTCAAGAATGCCGTAGTCAGCATGTGCTGATTTCTCGCCATTACGAGGCTGTCCGACGCTGCCGGGGTTGATGAAAAATGCCTCGAAAATATCTAATCGCTGTGATTCTCCGTAACGGATGGGCAGAAGGGTCAGGCGCTCTCTACTCCGCAGCTTCGCTGCCACATAAGGAACGTGGGTATGACCGTGAATTAGCACGACGGGCCGGCTTTCACGCTGGACGGCCATCAACCGGCGCAACTGTATGCGCGCGATCGCTTCATCCCACGCAATGCTCCATGGCATAATGTAACTATGCCCGGCAATATCGCCCACATTGAGTCTGTCACCTCCCAAATCAGCGTGCACGAACCAGACATCGGCTTTTCGGGTAACGATACGTTTAGGTCGTGCACGCTTCAGCCGCCACGTGCGAAGGCACCATCCCCACAGTTGGGAACGATGACCATCCGGGCGGTAAGCTTGCAGGCGCTCGCGGTGATCGGTATGGACAAAGCGTTCATATGTTGCAATACCGTCGCTGGAAAGTCGCCCGGTGACGTACAAATCGTGATTGCCGACCAGCCAGTGGCGTGTCTTCACATGCTGACGCAACAAAAGCAATGTTTCCACAGGCGAAGGGCCGCGCCCAACCGCATCACCAAGGAACCACCATTGATCCACACGTGCTTGGCCATCATCCAGGACTGCTTGCAACGCTTCTTCATTCGCATGAACATCTGCCAGAATACCAATCCTCATAAACTGCTCCCTACCGTTCCAAACCATTTTGTCGTCGCGTGTAACGCGCCCGGTGGCTCTTAACCTCAGTATCTTCCCGATCGATAGCTTCTGCTTTTCCTATGAGATCAGCGTAATCACGCTGGGTCCGGTCAGTGGTAAGTCTATCCGGTACACGTCGTACGTGATGGTTCATCTTTTTCACAAGCTCGCTCAACGCG
>WFQT01000526.1 GCA_015486895.1 Anaerolineae bacterium | reverse complement strand
TTTTAAGCGCTTGAATATCGACTCCGGAATTGCTTTAATGATCAACATGATGAAATACCAGAACCAGGGAACATAGAGAGTGTCTTCCGCCTTTTCCATGGCTCGGTAAATTCGCTCTCCCACTTGTGCTGGCTTGGCAAAGAGGAAGTTCTTTGGCAGATGGGCTGTCATAGGAGTGTCCACGAAGCCGGGCTTAATGGTAATGACTTGCACGCCGGCGTGAGAAAGCCGGTTGCGCAACCCTTGCAGGAAAAGGCTCAGCGCTCCTTTGGCGGAACCGTAGACATAATTGCTTTGCCGGCCTCGATCCCCGGCCACCGAGGAGATAACGGCAATGGTGCCATGGCGGCGTTGCTCGAATTCGTTGGCTACCAATGTCAGGAAGGCGATGGGGCTTAAAGCATTGGTAGTGAAAGCTTTCAACGTAGCCTCAACTTCTTGCTGGCACTCGTTCTGGTCAGGCAAAACGCCATAGGCCACGAATACCGTATCCACCGGCCCAATTTCTTCTTCTGCTTTTTGCCATAATGCTTCGTGTTGCGCTACATCGTCCATGTCTAAGATAAAAGTGGCTACTTTCGCAGCACCTCGGGCTTGCAAGTCCTCGGCGACGGCTTGCAGTTTTGCCTCGTTGCGAGCGACTAAGAAAAGGCGGTCTCCCGCTGCGGCAAAGTGTTTTGCTGTCTCTTGAGCTATGGCCGATGTCGCTCCGGCAATGAAAACGTTATGCATTGTCTGTACCTCCTGGTTACTCGCGGGTGACCCGCCGCCAGAAACTGGATGAAAAGTGCGGGTCAATATAACGGCTGAGTTCTTGCCATTGGGGATAAAACGCTTTGAAATTGTCGGGGGACATGCGGGCGTCTTTGGCCGGATAGAGGGCGCCGCCGGCTTTGCGAACTACGTTATCAAGCTCGTCCAGCAAGCGTAGCGTCTTGTTTCCCTGGAAAGGAATATCCAGTGTCAAGGTGACGCCCGGTCGGGGGAAAGATAGCAGCCCCGGTGAGGATACGTCGCCGAACTCCTTGAGCACGGCTAAGAAGGAAGCGTTGCCGCTGCGGGCAATGCGCTCAATAATATTGCCAATGGTATGCCGCTGGTTGTCCGGTGGCGTCACGCACTGGTACTGCAAGAACCCCCGGCTGCCGTAGATGCGGTTCCATTGTTTGACTGCGTCCAGCGGGTAAAAGAACGGGTCGTAATGGGTGATCGTATTGACCTGTTTCTGCCGTTGGATGTTGTAGTAAGCTTCGTTGAACAGCTTCATAGAAAGCGGGTTGAGCACGAAATTGGGAAAGTCCACCGGTACGGCAAGATTTTGATGATGATCGGGCGTCAGTGGGTAAGCACCTGTGGCGTGGTTGCCGCGCATGAAAATGCCCCGGCCCATGTGTTCCCCTTTAGCTAAGCAGTCCACCCAGGCTACAGTATACTCGTAGTCCCGGTCGGAGTCTCCGGAGACTTCGAAGAACTCGTCTAAATTGCTGAAACGGATTTTCTCCACATCAATCATGGCTGTTTCAATGGGAATGAGCTTGAATTCTGCCCAGAGAATGAGCCCGGTTAGCCCTAAGCCGCCGATGGTGGCTCGGAACAGGTCGACGTTTTCCTCCGGGGAGCAGATGAGCTGCTCTCCATTGGAACGTAGCAATTCGAAACGGGTCACATGGCGGCCAAAAGTACCTGCTCTATGGTGGTTCTTGCCGTGGATGTCGTTAGCGATGGCGCCGCCTACGGTGATATACTTGGTGCCCGGGGTTACGGGCAAAAACCAGCCCCGGGGGACGATGACATCCAGGATGTCTTCCAATGTCATGCCAGCCTCACAACGGAGGATGCCCGACTGGGTGTCAAAAGTGATTAGCCGGGAGAGGTGGGTGGCATCTAAGATGATGCCATCCTCGTTGAGGCAAACGTCGCCGTAGCTGCGGCATTGACCCACCGGCAAGGTAGGGGTGTCGTCTTCAAAAGACACCGGCTCGTGGCGCCAGTAAATTTGCTTCACTGCTTTGTAATGAACCTTGGGAAAGCGTCCCCATGATTCGTAATGTCTCATATTCTTACTCCTAAGCGTCGTGTCTGATTGCTAATAATAACGCGTTGTTGGTCTCACTATGCATGTGCCGCTATATTGTTGCTCATTCTTGCTATTTTGACAACTAAGCGCATACTGTTTTCGCTATGATGGGGAAGAAGGAAAGCAGATGTGTTTGGCAGAGGTCACATTGTGACTGTATTCGCTTCTTACATCTTTTTTCCTGCTCGTTTCGCGAGCTTGTGTCGGCGCGGTGCGATAGCTCAGAGCGGGGATCTATGGTATAATGTGGTGTATTAGCAATCTGAGAGACTATACCAGAGGAATGTTGACTGATTCTTCAGTTAACGGGGAGTTGAAAGCGTTGCTATCTTGCTGGTTGCTTAGCTATCATTTTGTTGCTGGAGGTCTTGCCCTTTTCCCTGGCGCTGGGCATAGGTGCGGTAGGCGTTTTTATTTCTAGTAGCGAACAAAGGAGTTGCAATGAATCGGAAGGCAATTTGGCTATCACTTTTACTGTTGCTTCTTGCCGCTTTGCTGCACCCATATCCGGCTGCAGCGGATACTAAGACCCTTTACTGGGACCGGCTGGATGGCAACATCACGGTGAATCCGGATGGAACTTTTCGAGTTCAGGAGAAGGCAAAGATTGTCTTCACCCACGGCGTCTTTCACTACGGCACCCGTAACATTCCCCGTACAAACTTAACTGAGATCAAGGATATTTCCGTTCAAGATGCGCAGCGAGAATATCAGCGGAGCAGTAGTGGGCAGCCTTACACTTTCAATGTCAGTGTTGGTTCTGATTACAGGATCAAATGGTACTATCCGGCTGCTGAGAACGAAAGCCGTACTTTTATCATTGCCTATACGGTGGTTGGCGGGCTGCGTTATTATCCGGAAGGCGATCAGCTTTGGTGGAAAGCGCTCTTTCCAGACCGGCCGGCACCCATTAAGCACAGCACGGTGACGGTCACTTTGCCCCAAGCGGCAAAAGTCCAGCAATATGCGGCTTACATTTTCTCCGGCGGCGGCTACCAGACCGGCACTCAGGTCAATATTGGCAAGCAAATGGCGCCTAACGTCGTTCAGTACGAGTTGCAGCGGGCGTTGCAGCCGGGCGAGACGATGGAGGTTCGGGTTGCCTGGCCTCACGGGATTATCGCCGGTGCCCCGGCACCGTGGCAGCAACAAGCGGACAAACTGGAAGCGCAGTTTGCCAGGAAATCTGCTTTGCGGCAGAAGTGGGGGGCTGTGGTCAGCCTGGTGCTTCTTGCTTTTGCCCTCCTTTTTGTCGTTGGCGGCAATCTATTGGCCTACCTCACCTGGTACCGAAAAGGTCGCGATGCCCCTACTCAAGTTTTCGCGGACTATCTCCCGGAGCCACCCTCCGATTTGCCACCGGGGATAGTGGGCACACTGTTAGACGAAAGAGCTGACCTGCAAGATATCCTGGCAACATTGGTGGACTTAGCCAGGCGCGGTTACCTGACCATCCGGGAGGTGGGGCAGCCAGCGGACGTAGCGACCGATTTCGAGTACGAGCTCAACAAAGCTGATTTCTCTTCTTTGCGGCCTTATGAACAGGAGCTACTGCAAGCGTTCTTCGGCCGACTGGAACCCGGGGAAAAGAAGCTTCTTTCGGAAATGAAGGATCATTTCTACAAGAAGATTCCTGGGTTGCAGCGAGCGCTTTACAAGGATGCAGTGAAGGAAGGACTTTTCCCGGAGTCGCCGGCCGCTGTGCGCACCCGCTATTCTGTGCTGGCCTTCCTGCTCTTTTTCATTGGTTTGGGTATGCTTATGATCTTGCCCGGGACGGTCATTGGCGATTATAGCAGCCTGGGGTGTTTCCCCGGTTGGGGCCTCATTTTAGGTAGCATTGGCTTTTTCATCATCCCGCGTTTCATGCCGCGTAAGACGAAGAAAGGCGCGGCGGCGGCGGCGCGGTGGCGAGCGTTTGACCGCTATTTGCGCAATATCAAGAAATATACCGACGTGAAGAAGGGTAAAGAAGTCTTTGAACGTTACTTGCCTTATGCAATTGCTTTTGGGGTTTCTCGGAAATGGATTGGGATTTTTGAATCGGTGGATGCGCCGCCGCCGATCTGGTATCAGCCCCTTGGCTGGGGTTATGGTAATGTAGCAACGTCGAGGGGGCATGTTGGCCGGGGGCTGACCACCGGGCCCGGCGGTAGTGCGCCCGCCGAAGGTGGCTCTCGCCCCACGTTAAGTGACATGTCTCGAGGCATGGGTGG
>WFQT01000525.1 GCA_015486895.1 Anaerolineae bacterium | reverse complement strand
CCTTTCTCAATAACGATGTTACGAAACCGCGGCCGTCGGTATTTTTGGCCGTGCGCCTGCTGGCCGCGGTGGACCACGCAGAGAAGCCGAGACAGGCTTTTTCTGCCATTGCTCCTCTTATTCACCACGGGTTGATTCGTTGGTACAAGGAAGACGAAACGCTACCGTTATTCCAACGCGGCTACCTATTAGATGAAGGTATCGTCAATTACTTGCTGGATGGCAGCAATGCTGATTTCCGGGTGGTGCACCGTGTCGATGACGCCCGGCCGTCGGCCATAGCAGACCTCTTGCCGGCGATGGCGACCGCACTGGAGCAGGTGGCGTTCAGGCTGCAAAAGCAACAAGTGACAGCCTTACTGTTGGCAAGCGATGATCCGGCGCTCAATAACCAGGCTGTTGCTTACATCGCCGGGAAAATGCAGATGCCAATTTTGGCGCTACAGGCAAACGTCGATCTGCCTTTCCGTCAATTGGCCCGTCTGGCGCTGCGGGACGCTATGTTGCGGAAGAGCATTTTGCTATGGGAAAAATGTGAAAAGTTTGGTGCAGAGGATTTGCGGGCGTTGATCAAGATGGCGGAAACATACCGGGTGCCATTGCTCTTGTCCGGGAATTGCGGGTCTATATTGCCGGAAGGCGTGGTGCGGTTACCTATCCAAGGCCCGAATCTGGCTTCTCGACGGGATATCTGGAAGCGTACCCTGGCATCGGTTCCCCATGCGGACCTGGAAATCGAATCCCTGGCGAACCGGTTTCGGCTGAATGCCCAGCAGATTCAGCAGGCAGTGCAGACCGCTTTGCGGCTGGCCTGGTTGGACGGCAGAGAGGCGATCGAGGAACGAGATATTGAAGCAGCGGTGCGTCAAGTTTCCTCGCCGGCACTGGACGCGTTGGCGCACAAACTAACGCCTCGCTACGGGTGGGACGACATCGTATTACCCGATGACGTGAAGGAGCTGCTTCACGAATTCGGCGCGGCCATCCGGCACCGGGAAATGGTCTATGAAGCGTGGGGTTTCGAGAAGCGGAGTGAAGGACGAGGGATCAACGCCCTTTTCGCCGGCCCTTCCGGCACGGGAAAGACCATGGCCGCGGAGATCCTGGCCCGGGAATCTGGTATGGACATCTTCAAAATAGACCTCTCCGCGGTAGTGAGCAAATACATTGGCGAGACGGAGAAGCATCTCCAGCGGATTTTCAAGGAGGCTTCCCGTGGGAACGTCATCCTTTTCTTCGACGAGGCAGATGCCCTTTTCGGCAAACGCTCCGAGGTACGAGACGCCCACGATCGTTATGCCAACATCGAGGTTGCCTACCTGCTACAGGCGCTGGAGGAGCACACCGGCGTGGTTATCATGGCGACCAATCTGTTCGGCAACCTGGACAGCGCTTTCGTGCGCCGGATGCATTTTATCGTTCAATTTCCCTTCCCGGACGAGGAGATGCGCAAGCGGATTTGGGAGGTCGTTTTCCCGCAGGATGCTCCGCTGGCTGCTGGCGTCGATTTCGCCGACTTAGGAAACCGTTTGCAGATTACAGGGGGGCACATCAGGAACATTTCCGTGTCTGCCGCATTCCTCGCCGCTACTGACGGCCAGGTAATCACCCAAAAGCATATCTGGCACGCGGGCCGGCGGGAGCTGCAGAAAATGGGGAAGCTGGTAGAAAGTGGAGGTGTGTAGCGATGAAATCACGCTTAAGAGTGGCAAAACAGGAAGACCAGGAACATCGTCAGCAGGCCGGGCGGCACAAACGTGATTCCGTGCGGCTCCGGCCGGCGCTGTTGGGCGACCCGAGATTGGCGCTGGCGGCGAACGCAGGCATGCGCACTGAAGCTGTGCTGGCCTTGCAGGCGGTGGCGGGCAACGACACGGCCGTGGCCGCTTTACAGCGTTCCGTCCAGGCCAGATTGAAAGTCACGGTGCCGGATGATCCCTCCGAGCGTGAAGCGGAACGGGTCGCCAACCTGGTGATGCGGATGCCCGGCTATGAGACGGAAGAAGAGCAACACGCTGAAGTCGAGCCCGGCGAAGTCGTGCATAGAGCCGGGGACCGTGGTGACGTCCCGCCGGTCGACGATGAACTGGAGAAAGAAATCGCCAGTTTGAGCGGCACCGGTCACGCTTTGCCTGAGAACGAGAAGCGGTTTTTCGAGTCGCGCATGGGATACGACTTCAGCCCTGTGCGACTGCACACGGGCAGCGCGGCGGAAACACTGGCGCAAAGAATCCAGGCCAGGGCATTCACGTACGGGCAGCACGTGGTCTTCGGGCCGGGAGAGTTCCGGCCTGGAACCACCGAAGGCCGGCAATTGCTTGCCCATGAGCTGACCCATGTGATCCAGCAGGAGCCGGGTAGGGTCCTCGGGGGTGAAACTTCTCACTTTGCCCTATCTCGAACCCCCAGCCCTGCACACGCCAACGGTACAGTCACGATCCGTCCAGTCCGGCCTGCCCATTACAACGTTACCGGCAACACCCTGGCCGAGGTCGCTGGACAACTATCTCCAGAAGAGTGGGGCCGTTGCATCTGGAATTACAATTACAGATACGACAGCGCGAACGGAATAGCTACCCGCGTAGATGTCACCCTGACACTTACCATTCGGCTCCCCCGATGGACAGGTCGAGGGTGGAGGAACGCTTCGGCTGCCGCCAAGAGGGAATGGCAACGCATGCTGGGGTGCCTGCAAACTCACGAGGATGGGCACGCCAGAATCGCGCGACCCTGGGCGCGCACCCTCCAGCACCGGTTGCTTAACCAACCGGTGGCAAACCTCAGCACTATCTGGGAACAGGTCAGGGCGGAACACAAAAACGTCCAGGACGAGTATGACACCAGGACCCAGCACGGTCAGACCCAAGGAGTTACCCTGGATACAAGCATTCAGTAGCCTGTGAGTGGGGAAAAGGGGCATTAGATGCTGGCTGACTTAGACCAAACGCTGAAGCAATTCCTGACCAGGGAATTACCCATAAAAAACGGCGAGGTGGAGGTCGCTTTCAGCGCGCCGAACAGAGATTGGGCCGCCGGGCGGGTGAAACCCACCGTCAACTTGTACCTCTACCATATCGAAGAGAACACTAATCTGCGGCGGAACGACTGGGTGGTAGAGAAAAAGGACGGTCAGGCTACCAAGCATCGCCCACCGGCACGCATCAACGTCACTTACATGGTCACTGCCTGGGCAGGCGATGCCGAGGATGAACACCGGCTTCTCTGGCGGCTGCTGGCAGCTTTCCTCAAACATCCCGAACTGCCGGAAGACGTACTCCAGGGAGACTTGACTGAAGCAGTGGGGCGAATCAAAGCAGGCTTGCTCTCAAAAGACGAGATGCCAAATCCCACCGACCTCTGGAATGTCTTGGGAAACGACATCCGTCCGGCGATCCATTACCGGGTCGTGCTGCCGCTGGACGTGGCGAAGCGGTTCACCGGCCCGCTGGTGCTCAAGAAAGTGATCAAAGTAGAGCAGGGGTTGGAAGGCGAAGGGCCGTTCGAGGAAATCGTTCAAGAAGCGAAGAAAGAGGAATGAGCAAGTCAACGAATCAACGAGTCAGCGAATTAATGAATCAGCGGATTGGAGAAAAACAACAGTAACTCGTCCATTCGCTTATTCGCTGATTCGCTCCATTCGCTGATTCGTCATTTCCGTTGGAAGGGAGG
>WFQT01000524.1 GCA_015486895.1 Anaerolineae bacterium | reverse complement strand
TGATGGGCTCGGGCAGCTCGCTGTTCAGAAAGAAGATTGGGAGACAGCCTGGACACATCAAGAGCAAGCTTTGGCTTTAGTTACAGAAATGCGCAACCTCATTCCTGGCGCGGCGTATCGGGCCGCTTTCCTGGCGGATAAAATGCCGATTTTCCAACGCACCGTGCATGTTGCTTTAGCCCGCCAGCAGATTTCGCAAGCATTGGCGGTTATTGCCCAGGCACAATCCGGTGCTCTATTGGACGCGGTACTCGCTCTCCCGGAGGATCCTGCTCTGCGGGAATCGTGGCAGAAACTTTACGAGAAATTACAAACGTTAAAGCGATCCTGGAGCTGGTACAGCGGGGCGACGGCCAACAATTTCCCCGACGAAGCGGATCAGACCCGCGGGGACGAAGTTCGAGAGCGGGTGAACGTCTTAGAGCGACGTATCAACCAAATCTGGCGCCAAATGCAAAGTTTGCGTGCCCCGGCTGCCGCAGCGGCGGCCACTGGAGCGTGGGCGGCACATCTCCCAAATGATGTGCTCTTGCTCACTTATTTCCCAGCCGGAGAAGAGATTTGGGGGTTCGCTATGACTACGAACGGTCTCACAATGGCCCGTTCATTGGGCCATACCGAGGAAATACTGCACCAACTTTATCGTTGGCAGGGCCATCTCAATCAGATCCAGGGGGTCGCGCCGGACTATCTGCACGAGCATGGCGCTTTTTTCACCCATGTGGCGCAACAATTGCTTAGCAATTTGTACCAACATTTGTTAGCGCCTTTTGCGGAACAGATCACCTCCTTCCCCCGTTTGTGGATCGTTCCGCACGGTGATTTATACGGTGTGCCTTTCCCTGCCCTGTTCGCCGACGAAACCTATTTGGTACAACAGCACCGGGTGAGTTTGTTGCCCGGTTTGGGGTTTGTGCATCCTTCTCGGTCGCTGCCGGCTGAAACAGGCCCCTCGTTGGTAGGTGCTTACAGCGACCAGGGTCGGCTGCCTCACGTGGCTTATGAAGCGGCCGCTGTTGCTGCGCTGGTACCCAGCCCTGTGTTGCTGCTGGAAGGGGAAATGACTACGGAAGCGCTGCAACAGTTGCTGGGACAGGCCACTTTGATACATCTGGCCACCCATGCCAATTTCCGCCAGGATAACCCGCTCTTTTCCTATTTGCAGTTAGCAGATGGCCGCCTTACCGCCCACGATTTGGAAGGTATCCGCTTACAGGCTATTTTGGTGGTGCTCAGCGCTTGCGAAACCGGGCGCGGCGGGAAAGTGGGTGGCGATATGATGGGCTTGACCCAGGCTTTCCTGGCTGCCGGGGCCCGCTCCCTGGTCGCGTCGTTGTGGCACGTTTACGATCCAGCCACAGCGACCCTCATGGAGCGTTTTTACCGGCTGCTGGCGCGTGTATCCGACCCGGAACAGGCGTTAGCCGAGGCTATGCGCGGCATTTTAGCGGCAGACCCGATCGCCCATCCTTATTTCTGGGCGCCTTTTATTGTTATGCGGGGGGGAAGTTGATCATGCGACGATTGATTCGCGATCTATTATGGCTTGTTTTGCTGAGTATGTTGAGTTCTGGAACGGCCCAGGCGAGCGTCACAACGGCGCCCAAGGCGCCAACTTTGGTGAGTCCTCATGATTGGTATGTCTCCGTGGGCACTATTCCGACGCTGTGTGCCCAGGAGAACGGCGATCCCGATGGCGACGCCATTGCCGCCTACCGTTTTAAAGTGGAAGGCGCCAGCCTGTGGGATAGCGGCTGGATCACGGACAGTTGCGCAACGCCGGCCGGCTTGCAATATGCCACTTACGCCTGGAAAGTGCAGGTCAAGGACGCGACCGGCGCGGAATCGCCTTGGAGTGACCCTTGGTATTTCACGTATGATTCGCCTTATGTCGTTTTCACCGACATCCATTTCGACCCGCCTTCCCCGTCTGCCGTCATGCAAGTGCGTGTGCATGCTTGTACTAAAGGACACGCCGGGGTCGGCGTGGGTTTGCGTTTTAGCGTCAATAACGCCACGGACGGCTCGGCTAATGGTGTCTGGCATGTATTGTACGAGTTGGGCGTGCCTTGTTTCAACGATCTCGACGCGCCCTGGTGGAATACCTCGGGTTACGCGGATGGCCGGCATTTGCTGCGCTTGCAGGCGCGCACCAGCGAGGACAAAAGTTGGGATGATGCGGTCACGGAATATCGCGTTTATACGTTGTTGCCCCGCGGTGTGCCGGCGCAACCAACACTGATAACGCCGGCTGATCACGCCCGGCTGACCGGTGCGACGGTTATCTTTCGGTGGGGCGCTGTCAACAATGTGACCGGCTATCGGCTGCAAGTAGCGCCGGGGGACGATCCGACTGATAATCCGGTGATTGATGCGCCCCTTCCGGCAACGACCATGGCTTACACAGCGACGCTGCCGGCTGAAGCGACGTCATACGCGTGGCAGGTGGTGGCGGAAAACGATATTGGGCATGTTGCCTCCGCTGTGCGTCATTTTTCCCTACAGCCGCTGACGGCTGAGGATGTGCGGACGTTGATCGTTTTCCCCCAGAAGCGGCTGCAAGCTTTTTACCCGGTGCAGGAGGTCACTAATTTGGCGGCTTCGCTCTTCCAATTGGCTGACGACGACCGTGTGCATGGCGTTGTGAGCGACCCGACGACGACGATCACTTTGACACACGCCTACGCGGCCTGGGATGCCATTCCCACCAACGTCGAGGCTGCCAACGCGGTGGCGCAAGCTGTCAAGGAATATGTGATCCGCCCGGCTTTGGCGCGCTATCCGAACGTGCAGGCGTTGATTTTGGTGGGAAATGACGCGGTGTTGCCTTTCCGCCGCTTGCCGGACCCAACGCATTATACGGATCGCCTGTACGGCAAAGTGCCGACGGGGTCGCCCATCGGAGCGGCTTTTGCTGCCGGCTATTTCCTCAGCGATGATTATTACGCCAGCTTACAAGCGCGTTCTGTCTCCGGCCAGCCGTTTTACTTGCCCGATCTGGAAATTGGCCGTTTGGTGGAACGTCCTGCGGCGATGAAAGCACAAGTGGATCATTTTCTGAATCGTGCGGCAACGCCGGCCGGCACCTTGGTCACAGGGTACGGTTTCATGACCGATGCCGGTAGCGAGCAACGGCGATGGCTGGCCCAGGCCGGCATGCGCCCGCAGTATTTGTTGGGGGAGCAATGGAGCGCAACAGACCTTAGAAGCCTATTAGGCGATGCTTCCTGGTCGTTGTTGTCGCTTAACGAGCACGCCACGCATTGGAGTTTGGGGGCACCGGCCGGCAATGGCCGGCTGAACACGTCTGATGTGCAAGATGCACACAACATGTCAGGAGCGTTGGCTTTAAGCCCTGGCTGCCAAGCGGGACTAAGTGTGCCGGATGGGATCGCCCATCCCACGCACCCTTTGGATTGGCCGCAAGCGTTTCTCTCTGCCGGCGCGAGCTTTTTAGGTAATACCGGCTTCGGTTGGGGGGTGCGCGGCACAGTGGGCTATTCCGAGCGGCTGGCCAGCTTTGTCGTCAAAGAGATCGTTGGTGCGAACATGCCCACGGTCGGTGATGCACTGCGCCGCGCTAAGTGGCGCTATCGCGCGGCTGCTGGGAATATGGACGACATCGACGAGAAGGTCGTGCAGGAGTTCACTTATTACGGTATACCGCAAGCCCGCCCGGTCATCGCTAAACATTTGGCCCGGAGACACGCCTGGTCGGAAGCGGTGCAGCGGGTGGCTCGGCCACAAGGATTGACGGTGCAAACGCATGTGTTCCGCCCTGAACTGCACATGGCGACGATAGCCGGGACGGGGGACGCGGTGCAGCGTTACTTCTACACGCGTGATCGCATAGATGGCCTGTGGCTGAAGTCGGGTTGGCCAGCGCAGCCGCAACAAGGGCTTTGGCTATCCGGCTCCTATCTGCACGGCGTGCTGTTCGCCGGCGGCGTTTATACCGCGACAGCACATTTCACCCCCTTTGTGCCTCACGCTGAAAATGAAGTCGTGGGTGTAGATGATCTCGATTATTACCGTCTGGCGGCCTGGTCTCCGTCACTGTTGTCCTCGTTCTCGGAGCCGGACGGCGATCGCCAGGCGGTGACGGTGCGCGAGGGGCAATATCGATTGGGAGTGGAGCGCCTTTACCGGGAGGTGACGGTGAACGCTTACCTCTCTGATTCCGCCGATCGGACGCCACCCTGGATCGATGACGTGCACAGCAGCGGTAATGACCGAGCTATTACCGTGACAGTACATGCCGGCGATGACAGCGGTGTATACCAGGTGTGGTTGACGTACACGGAAGAGCAAGCCGGGCCGGTGGGGCACTGGCGCAGTTTGACGCTGACGCCCCTGGACAACGCCATGTGGCAAGGGCGGGTTCCCATCACGCGGCCAGTACGCTATCTGGTGCAGGCGGTGGACGACGCGGGGAATGTGACGGCTGTGGACAATGATGGTGCCTATTTCCGGGCGCCGGCGGCGGTTGGTTCCATCGGCCGGCATTGCGGCGGCGTCGGGCCTTTATCCACTGATTACTGTGCTTGCGTTTGGGGCGTGGTGCATTGGGATGGTGACGCTGTGGCCGGGGCGCAGGTGACGCTCTCGTTTCGCGAGCGGAGCATCGCCGGCCGCAGCGGTTGGGGTGCCGTGGAAGCGATGCCGTACTACGATCTCAGCGGCCAAGATGTGGGCTTGCAGGCGGGCGACATGTACACGCTGACGGTGCGTTACCGGGGCGAAACGGTGCCCCGGCGCGTTGTGGCCCGGCCGGATGCCTCCGGCGAGCAGCGGGTGGATGTGTGGCTGGGCGCTACGGACCGCGTCTGGCTGCCGGTGGTGCAGCAATGAGGGAAAAGTAGATGTTCAACTTCTCTAAGAAGTTGAACATCTACATCTTGCTTTCTCGAAGAGAGATCAACGGTCTGTGCTGGCGCTGATCTTGCTGGTAACCGTGAACCACACCCTAACGTAAGGGAGAATACCACCCCAGCGCCCTTTACTATCCAGCAGAACCGGTTCCGCGAAATAGTCGCCGGGCAGGGCGAAGCTGCGCGTTTGCACGTAGAGGTGTTCCTCGCCGGGCTGCAAGGTAATGTACTCCACGCCCGGAAAATCTTCCTGTGGGGCTTGCCAGCCGTGTTCTGCTTCAGACGGAATCGGAATTGTGTGATCAATACCAGTGACAACCCTCTCTATTCTGTCACTAGCAACGGCAATTGTTCGAGTGAGAAGGAATTTGGACTGATCCGTTCGATCTGTGCTCAAGACAGGTTAGCCGAGCACATAATACTATTCCCGCCAGATTCCAGTGCTGTCAGGCTCACAACCGCGTGCGCTGCTTGATCCGGCGACCGCGGCCCCGCGTTCGTCTCGGCCGTTTGGCCGGCTGCACGACAAAGGTGAGTTTTTCTAACATGTTCAGCGATACTTCTGTCGGCACCAACTGTCCCATGATGGTCAGTAGAACGCGCACACGCTCCGGGCCGGAAAGTTGACGGTCGAACAAAGCGTATTTCCCTTTTAACACCCCTTTAGTAATGGCCACGTGGTCCCCCTTACGGAAAAGTTGCCCTCGGGCGTAAACTTCCCCTCGCGTTTGGGCGATGTAAGCCCGAACGCTTTCGATTACTTCATCCGGGACTGGCAAAAGTTGGTTGTCAAACTTGGGCAAACTGCGTACACCCGGCGTTTGCCGGAGCGCGTAAATGGGGAATTCTTCCAGGTTCAGATGCACGAACAAATAGTGCGGAAAGAACGGCACGCCCTCTTTCTCCTGCCCATCCGGTGACCAAAGGGGCAGGTAAACTTCCTGTTCAAGTATCGCCTCGATGAAAAAAGCAACCTTCTGTTCCCAGTGCGGCTTCGTATAAACCAAATACCATTGTGCCGGCATAACGCGCTCCTCTTTGCAAAAGTGCTTCCGCTTCGCTGCTGATTAAAACGACCGTAAGACCACAACCCGGCAAGGCTTCCACCGCCAACCCGGCCGCCTCAAACGGTTTTCAATTCCCTCTCCCAAGATTTGGGAGAGGGAGGGAATGTCGAACGTAGTGAGACAGGAAAAGAG
>WFQT01000523.1 GCA_015486895.1 Anaerolineae bacterium | reverse complement strand
GTAGTAACTCGGTTCACCTTGCCAGCGAGACCAATCTTCTGTGTGTACGATTAGCCGCCCATCTTCCGTCTTGTAAAGCGTGTCGGTAATCCCTCGTGTGTCATTGTCGCCAGTGTACGTTTCCCGGCTTCCCAACACTTCCCCTTTGAATTTCACGGGTCGCAAAGTCTCGTCCGTCTGCCCGCTTTGCAAAGTTCTTATCTGGCCAATCTGTAATTCGATTTCTTCCATTTTAGCGCTCCTTTCATGGTCGTCTTTAATGCTTCAAATACTCCAATAATCCAAATTCAAAATCCTTTATATCGAAACGTTCACCTCCTTTCATACCCTGGACACGATAGCGCAATAGCATGACCAGCGCCTCATTTCCCGGCTGCAAGGCGTGTGGCTCGCGATTGACCGGCACAGGCACACCAGAAAGTCTGGTCAGAATGTTAGCGTTTCGTCCATTCTGACTGCTGCAGCGCGGCCGTGGCTCGCTGAATGTCTTCCTCATCCAGCTGGGTGCCCTGAAAACGGGTGATCTTATCCCGCACGACGGCGATAAACTGGCCGGAACCGCCTAATTTCTCAGCACCGCTGTCCGCCACGCCGGATGCAATTTGGGCGTCTCTGCTGTTGGTGACCGTTCCCACAATACGAGCCGGAAAGTTCTCTTTCAGCAAAGGTTTCAGCAGGGAGGAAGTTGGCTCTTTCGTATTGGCTACTACGTGAATTCCCACTTCCTGACCCTGCCCGGTGATACGACTGAGAGCAGCCATGGCCGGCGGGCCGGCCAGCCGCGCCGCTTCCACTACATCACTCACAGCTATTACTATTCTTGGCCACCTGATCTTGCGCTGGTCTCGATCTTCCATCAAAGCTAACACCTCTGTCAAGAGACGACGAATGTCCTTGCCCGTGCTGGCCAGCGGCTGCCAAAGATGGGGTAGCCGAGCCAGTGGCTGCAAACCACGCTGTTTGGGATCGATCAGCACCAATTGCACTTGCCCCTGCCGGTAAAACAGCGCCAGGGAGAGCAAGAACTGTCGCATGAGCATCGTTTGGCCGGCACCGGTCGTGCCGGCTATGAGAACGTGCCTGACGGCCGGCGCATCTATCCGCAGCAACAACGGCAGCCCGTCGTCATCCAACCCTAACAATCCCTGCAGCGGCGTCATTCGTCGCGGCAGTCGCTGCACGATGGCAGGAAAGCGTACCATTTCGTTAGCCAGTCTCGGCACTTCCACGTTGATGCGGTCTTTGTCGCGAAACACAGACGTCTGCGGCACGCCCAGCGCCAAGGCAATTTCTTCTGCTAAAGCTGCCACCTTCTGTACCCGGACATTCACCGGCGCTTGCAAATAATAGCGCGTACTGGTTGGCAAAACTGTGCCGCCCCCAACCCGCGCCGGCAAATGATTGTGTTGCAGAACCGTTTCGATTCTGTCCGCCTGTTGTTCGTAGTCACGTTCCATTATTCTCTCCATTCTCTGCTCATGGCTTGAGGTTGTTCAAACTGATCCATGGGAAATCGAGGAAGCTGTTGCCGACACACGTTACCCGCACCTGTGCCCGTGAATGCTTTTATGATCCCTTCCTGTGTTTGGCCGGGCAAGACGTTAAAATCTTCGGGAAACGTGAGAACCACGCCGTCTCCCCGGAAGACGCCGCCGTTTTGCTGGACGCCGTGGGCGAGTCGGTATGGTGCCATGGCCTTGACCAGGTATGACGCGGCATAGATCATTATAGCTACACCGGAAGTCACCAACAGCGCCATGAGGCCGTAACCGATGGCCACGATGGCTTTAGCGAATGCTGCCTGGGCGACGGCTGAACTCAAGAGATCCCATATCCCCCAGCCGATTAGCACAGTTGCCCCACCAACGAAAAGTGCAACCAGAACCACCCCTATATTTTGCCATCCGCCTGTTGGAATATCGATGTTAGTTGTTTCCACATACGGCCGCGTCCGTTGTTTCATTCCTCTTTTCCCCGTTCAGGATTGTGGTCGGCCAGCTCTTGTTGAGCTACCGTACCGCTGACCTTACCAACAACGTAGTCTTTGCCCACCGTGTATTGGTGTCCAGTAAGCTCACTTTGCACAGTAACAGTACCGTCGTTGTTCCAGGCAACAACGACCGCTTCGAATGCTTCGTTATTGCTGGGAGCTACAACGAAAACAGTATCACCGACAGACAGCCCACACACACGCCCTAACACCATTCTATCAAGCTCTTTATCGGTTAGGGTTTTGTAGCCACAGTTGGCTAAATCTTGCAGATCAGCGATCAGTCTTTTGATGCTGTGGATTGCCATTGTCCCCTATCCCCCGATCTGTCTTGCCCAGGGCAGCGACGGGCCCGCACACACACCACACACATGGTTAAGATGTCATTTCCCCGAAGATTTCTTCTCCTCGCGGCGTCAGCACCATCTTGCCTTTCTCGGTGCGCAGGAGGCCGTCCGATTTCAGTGCTGCCCGCAAGTTCTCGTACTCGCCGCGAGAAAACGGCGCCCCACTGCCCGTCCAGCGGTTCACGGCCAAAGATTCACCGCGCAGCGCGGCCCGGGCGAACTTTTCCAGTGCGGCACGATGCACGCCATAATGCAGAAACTCGACATTCTCGCCCTCTTTTTGTGGCCGCCGCACCACAACGACTACTTGATCCGGCTCCCGCTCCGGCGGTTCACCGATATACCCATCCCCATCGAAATCGCGGCCGGTCAATCGTTCTACATGCCAGAGCAAACGATTGTGATCAGCCAATAGCTTGACCCACACGAAAGCTGCTACCAGGATGAAACTGCCGGCGAAAATATATAAATTGATCGTGATGTTCCTCGTGGCCAGATACCAGGAAGCGACGGTGGCCGCTGCGGCCACAAAAACGCCGGTAATCACTGCCTGGAACAGAGGCACAAGAACGTCAGCGTGCACGCTCCCAGCCCGGGCCGGCTGCATCTGTTCGTAGAAGCCGCTGAAGTCGTTGGGGAAACTGGCATAGGGCGCCGCCCCGGCTTCGTCGTAAAATCGTCTTACCCGTTGAAACCTCATGTTCACTCCCTAACGGTTCACAAATCGGCGCCTGTGTTGGCAGCACGCACAGCGACAACAGAACTGCACAATCACTTGCTATAATGCTTAATAAGTATCCTTAGTAAGCATTATAGCAGATATCTCCCTGCATGTCAAGGGGAAAATGCCGTTTTTTGCTCGAATTTTGGGAAAAAGAGACTCACAGGAGGGGGGAAACCCGCTCTAACCCCACTTGGACCCCACCTCAACCCCACCTGGTGGGGTCCGGCCCTGAAGCAAACGTCCCACAAAAAGGGTAAAAATAGGGTAAAATGGGGGAAATGGATACACAAAAGGGCTAAAAAACAGTATATGCGTCCCACTTTTGTGGTCGGACCCCACTAACCCCACTAACCCCACTAAAAATTGCATATACTCAATTGTTTTTCTTTGTTTTCGCGTGAATATAAGAAAATCAAGATATCGGAGCAAAGAAAAAGGGCTGAGGTTTCCCCCAGCCCTTGTGAGCCAAAACCATGTGAAGAACTATTCGTCCTTCTTCTTTTCATCCTGTTTGTGGAGACGGCGCCAGTTGAACCGCTGTGTGCCCAGCCTTTCTACCTCTTCCATATAGGCTTTGAGGCTGTCTCGATCGATCCAGTACATGGGCCCTTTTCGTTCCGCTGATAATTTGCCACGTCGGACTAACCATCTCACGTGGCTAATGCTATATCCCGTAATCTCTGCCGCCTCGTGGACGCTTATCCAGTCCGTCACACTATTCCACCTGATCTGACTTGAGTCATACATTCGGTGCTACCTCGAAGAGGGTCTCATGGCATTCGCGCAGGCTGTGTTTCTCAATACGGATCGCGCCGGCTATCTCTTTAGTATCCAGACAGCCCCGGGCCACAAGTTCCTGTATCGTTTCCGGGTCGCGCCCGGTTAGCTGGGCGGCCTCTTCCACTGTAAGCCACTCAGGAGCGAAAAGCCAAGTGACCAGCGTTGCCGGAAAGCGATACATATTCCCCACTCCAGGTGCAGTAACTTCACCAACAAATGAGCCGTGCAGGACTCGAACCTGCAACCCGCTGATTAAGAGTCAGCTG
>WFQT01000522.1 GCA_015486895.1 Anaerolineae bacterium | reverse complement strand
GTGGAGTATAGCACAAAGTTGTTTTCGTGTCAAGCCCTTGGCGCAAATCCACGCCAAAGGCGACGGTGCGTGCATTTGAGTCCACCATGTTCATATTATAGCAAACACTCGATTAAAAGTCAAGCAAAAGGAGCTAGAGTTAGGTCAAACCAAGTTGTGATGTGCATTACATTTGCATAAAGCACAAAACTGTGCTATACTGGGGATGAAAGATGAAGGGAAAGGAGAGGGACATGTACAGATTAGCCGAAGTAAGACAAAGACTGGTTAAAGAAAACGCTGAATGGGCCTCTCGTTTCCCGGCAAGCGACAAGCACTTCTATCGGTTACGCCAACGATTGGACGCAATCCGCGATTTACTGGAAGAGTATAATGCCATACAGCGCGGAAAAAATAACCGAATTCTTTTGACCGAGGATGGATATCAAATCTTGCGGCGACTGATACAACTAAATGAGGGTCGCACCATCGAAAGAGCCGCAAAAATGGTCCGTCAAGAATTAGCCCAAGACATGCCGTCAAGCTTAGAATCTGCGGCCAAAAAATGGATCAATCATCGCATTGCGCTATCCGCAGCCCAACAAGAACGCAAATTCAAGGACATGATAAATGATCTCGAAAAGCGGGTGGAACAACTAGAAAAACTCCACCGCCATTGGCTGCCTTGGCATCGACTCCCCAAGGGCAAATAACAAACGGCGCCGACCCGAAGGCCGACGCCGCTGCTGAGGAGGGGTGCTGCCGGGCTGGGGGAACCCGGCTAAAGTTATCTACGATCTAATGAGAGGTGTTTTCTCGCGCGTCATGGCGCGGAGACGATAAAATATATACCCACGTCGCCGGGAAAGCCATTTATGGCCCTCTCATGGCTTCGTACTAGGTGGGGATGGAGCGGGAAGAGAGAAGGAAGGTAGCGCGAGTGTCCCGCCGACTGAGGTGCTGTAAGAGCCGTCGGGCGCAATCATGATATCGGCAAATAGCGCGCCAGCTTCACCAGAATCCACCTTTCCCCCAAGGACGGCATACTCCCCCTCCAGCGTTACGGGATTGTCCGAAGGATAATTTACCCCCACTATTACTCCGGCACCGAAATAGAATGAAAGCCTGAAGCCAAAATCGGGCGATCTGTATACAATAAACGGCGCATTCCAGGTTAAGAACAAGCTGTATGTCCCATTAGCCGTTAAGCCATCGAACAAGTCTGATTTGAACACAGTTAGTGCAGGAATAAATCCCTGATCGAGATCAATCGTGACTTGCGGAACGACAATTGTGCCTACCGTTCGCACCCCAAATTCTACTCCCGCGAATGCCGGGACAGTAAATATCGCAATCAGCACCGCAATCAATAATGCTTTTTTCATGATTTTCTCCTTTTGAAGAAACGTTCAAGCCACCTTATCACTTTCTCATCCCAGTTCCCCAGAAAGGTGAGAAGGAACAGGAACATAAGCACGCCCACCAAAATCCAAAGCGTAGTAATCTCGCGCTCAAGGGATTGAAGCGTGCTAGTCGGGATGATAGTAAAGTTTTTACTCACGAGCTTGTTGGCCATAGTGAGCAGGTTTATTACACTGCCAGGATCCATTGCGCCTCCCTACCGCCCGAAAAGCTGCAAGAGGAAGCTTCCTAGCCCCCCCAGCAGGGCGGCTAATATTCCGCTTACGATAACGCGCTGCGATTTAATCGCGTTTTCCCTAAACGAGGTGTTGAGGGCGGTTTGGGCGATAAGCCCTTCGTTGGGTTGCCCATTGCCGTATAAGGCGCGAAGAATCCGGTCCACTTTAGCGTTGATTTCTTTGAGAAGGTCGCTCTCTGCCATATTTCACTCCTTCGGCTGCGTCCCGCTTGTTTGCTTGCTCAGAATCTTGGCCAGCAATTCGGTCACAAAGCCCCACAACTCAACCGGGATCGCCAATGCCGCGCCAATTCCGGCGATGGACTGTGAGTCTAGGCCCCAGCCAAGAGCGTAGTTGAGGCCAACGACGAGGCCCGCAGTGGCCAGT
>WFQT01000521.1 GCA_015486895.1 Anaerolineae bacterium | reverse complement strand
CCCAATGGGTTGCCTTTGGGTGTCTATGGACTCATAGATAAACGTTTGGCACGAATGACTCTCGGCATTGAGACGTCTGCACCGGTGGTGCTATCAGCGGCTGAAAATCTTAACGAGCGCCGTAAGGGTGGTAAAATCCTGGTTGAAGCACTCCGCAAAGTTCGAACGCGTCCCCTGGCGTTGATTACCTTGGGACGTGGTAGCCTTCCGATTGCGGCTGAAGGCATTACCTTGTATTCTCTCGGCTATATCGATCACGAACGAAGAAAGGTGCTCGCCTTTAATGCTGCCGACTTATTGGTACATCCGGCTCCAGTAGACAATTTACCTAATACTGTGATGGAATCCATTGCCTGTGGTACGCCGGTTGTAGGCTTCGCTGTCGGTGGTGTACCGGACATGGTCCGTCCAGGCCAAACAGGCTGGCTGGCGAAAGAAGCATCACCGGAGACGCTTTCAGCAAAGATTGATGTAGCCTTAGGAGACATATCTCATGGGATGAACTTGCGAGAATCGTGTCGAGCTATAGCTGAGACCGAGTATAGTTCCGACCTACAAGCCCAACGGTACTTAAAACTTTTTGAATCGCTGTGAATGTTAATAAAGGATCGGATGTGTAATAAGAGGAATCGCGATGCGTTGTCCACGACTTGATGAACTGCCTTCTCCCCCCCCCGACAAAATTGGCTGGCCGTGGACAGAGGAAAGCCCACAACTTCCCGATACAATGCCCGACGGCTCCACTTGGCCCCGGGTGAGTATTGTCACGCCGTCATATAATCAGGGGCAGTTTATCGAAGAAACAATCCGTTCGGTTTTACTTCAGGGATACCAAAACCTGGAATATATCATCATTGACGGTGGCTCGACCGATGACAGCGTAGATATCATCCGCAAGTATGAGCCGTGGCTGGCATATTGGACGAGCGAGTCGGATGGAGGACAGGCCGATGCTCTCCAGAAGGGTTTCAGCAAAACAACAGGGACTTTGCTGGGCTGGCTGAATTCCGATGACATTTACTTACCTGCATCTTTGTGTTCTATTGCAAGTTTGCATCGATATGCTCCTCACGCTCTGATCGCCGGGAACGTTATGGAATTTGACGAGCTTACCAACTCGTCGCATGTCGTCAGGCAATGCAATCTTACATTACGGGCGCTAATTACTCCTTGGCGTCGATTGTATTCGTGGCACCAGCCAGGCGTGTTTTTCCCCAAGTTTGCATATGAGATTGTGGGGGGACTTGATGCTGCCTTGAGATACGCAATGGATCACGACCTAATGTGCCGGTTTCTCGTCCTAAATCTGCCAGTGTTGTTCCTGCAGCAGAATGTTGCACAGTTTAGGCTGCATGCTGCTTCCAAGACAAAGGCTGAGAACACGCAAATGGCCATTGAGGTCTATCGTGTCTCTGCGAGATATTGGGGCCAACTCGGTGAACGATCATCGTATGATTATTATGCCCGCAGGATGTTGCTTCATCTGTCTCTGCGCGCTCTAAAATATCTGCTGAAGGGTAACCTTAGAGATGCCTGGGCTTCCTTGCTTGGCGGACTGCATCTGTTTGCGCAGTTAACGCAGAGTCCGCAACGCCAACTATATGATTAGACGCGCTCAGTGTGTGGTGTGTTGTCGGTGTCTTTCTTTCCTAAGAGTATGCTGAAAAGATCCTTTCAATAAAGTGATGATAGCTGCTATCATCTTGCATTTAGCGCACATACGGGAATCATAATCTATGTATAGGGTAATGTGTTCATCTAACAACGGAACCCAATAGAGGGTTTTTCAGCAGTCTTATTGTCACTAATTCGTTTGACCTGATTAACGCAACTTGTAGTATGTCGCTCGTCTCATTCCTGAGCTTGATAGTACCCGCAGTTTCTATTACCTTTTCTGACATAGCTATGGAACTGGCGATATTTTCTGTCATGCTGCGGATAGTTTTCTCGTCCGTGCTTCGTTGAGGAGGTTCGCCTATCAAGGTGCCGATTGCCCTGCCACTGGCGATCTACTTACTGAGCACATTTCTTGTGATCATACTGATTCCCTTTGTAATCCCCTTCGCCTGTTTGGCGTTTACGCACTTACCGTTGATTTCACATTGTTCATTCAGCCCAGTTCGGTTTAGGTGGGGAAACCCATCAATCTGTACATGCTCTCGGGATTGTTGTTAGCCCTTTAGCGGATTCGAGAAGTGAAGTTAGGCCAGAGATGTGTGGGCTCTGTCTTTTCTACCGTAGCTTCTCGGAGGGCGGCTTGGTAAATGTAGGTGTGGCTTCTAACCGCGTGATTTTTTGCGCGCCGTGTTAGGTTTAGGATGATGGATTACGTTAATAAGTGATAGCGTTTCGCGGATCGTGACGACGAGGAGTCTCTCAAAATCTAGGTCAAAATACCGCTCTGCGGAAATTTCCGGCTCTTATTTCCGCTCGAAATGACGTGACGGACATTTTCATAACTTACAACTTTACCACAAACTTAGGCTTATACAAGGTTTCGCCTTTGAAAACATTGCTTTTTCTCGGTATTCTTCGCGATTCCTGTAGCCCAACACTTTTTAGGAAGTTCGGCTATGGACTTATCGCGAAGTTAGCAGGGCGTTAGGCGTGCTAACGGCTTTATCTTATTACTATGCTACACACAATAGACTTTTGCCCATGCAATATCATCTTCATGAGAAAATGTGCATGATTTTTGTGTCGTATTCTCGTCTTTTGAGAAGCCTTAGAGACTTTTGCTTTACACTAAAGATTACTGGGATTAGATTGGGGTAGAAGTCGCTGCTATGGGGAATTTCTTCCGTGGATCGATCGGGAAATGGGAATATCATGCAGACTGAAAATCTGGCGCCAGTGAGTGTTATCATTCCATGCTATAACTGTATGCTTACCGTGGAGCGGGCAGTTCTTTCGGTCGCGCGTCAGAGCTGGCGCCCGGCTGAAGTTATCCTCATTGACGATGCGAGTACAGATAAGACATATCAAGTCCTCCAAGCCCTCAAAACGCGGTTTGAAGCTGACTGGATCCAAGTCTTGTGCCATCGTGACAACAGGGGCCCCGGAGCGGCGCGAAATACTGGGTGGAACCGGGCGCGACAGCCCTATGTGGCTTTTCTGGATGCCGACAATGCTTGGCATCCAGAAAAGATCGAGATACAGATGGCTTATATGCTTCAATATCCCGAGGTTGTTATCGCTGGCCACCAATGGCGTTGGATTCGTCAAGGTGGAAAGATATTAGATGATTTTGATCCGCCCGAGCACTATCGAGTTGTTTCACTTTCTTCTTGGAAGCTTCTGATATCGAACCCGCTGTATACCTCCACGGTGATAGTGCAGAGTGATATACCATTTGAATTTGAGGCCTCTAAGAGATATTCGGAAGACTATTTGCTTTGGGCCTTGATCTTGCTGAACGGTTACAAAGGCGTGGTAATTGACTTGCCCCTTGCTTATCTTTATAAACCCCCTTATGGTGTTGGAGGGTTGAGCGGCCATCTGTGGAATATGGAGCGAGGAGAGATAGACACCTACTGGCAACTTTACCGGAAGAGGATGATTCCACCTCTACCCCTTTTGGGGCTGATACTATTCTCGTTTGCCAAGCATGTTCGTCGGGTAATTAAGAGTAGGTTGTGGAGACTTATCCAGTGAAAAAAGCTTACAAAACAAACATCTCAATCTCGAGTATCTTGTTTGTGGTCTTAAGCTTGGTGCCATTGTTCGGGATGGTGCTATATCCCAATATTGCATTTGTTATGGCCTATGGGCTTGCCCTTTTGTGGATTCTTTTAACGCGACGGGAAACCCAAGGAGGGCTGGGATTACTTTGGGGAGTGGAAGTAGAACCTGCCCCAAGTGATATTCTTTTTATCTGGGTATGGGTAAAGCGATTTCTTGCAGGAAAGCTGCGGTGGCCCTCTTGTTTGTCTCTTCATTTACTGTTAGCTTTTGTTCTATTCAATGTGCTGCAAATCGCTATCTCGGGCTCTCTGAATCGCGGTGTATGGTTTGCAGGAGCAACAGCTTATGTAATCTCTTTGGCATTTCTTTTTAGCAATATTCCGCACTCCACCGCCTGGAGCGAAACCAAGCATGCCTTTCTGTTGGGAGTGTGGATAACGGCTGCGATTGTTCTTCTGCTGGCTTTATTGGCTACTGC
This sequence comes from Anaerolineae bacterium, assembly GCA_015486895.1. GTDB lineage: Bacteria > Chloroflexota > Anaerolineae > JAADDB01 > JAADDB01 > S014-12. The sequence continues at coordinate 1,984 of WFQT01000521.1, read as the reverse complement.
GGGATGGAACGGACATCTCGCGAACTTGTATTATGCCAATCGCCCGAAGGGGTTCTTCAAGGACCCTAACGTGACTGGGGCGTTTATTGTCCCCGGGGTACTCTTTGCACTAAGCAAACTTTTCTTTCTAAAGGAACGCTTTATAAGCTTTACAGGAGCCCTGTTGGCAATTTCTTTATCAGCTGTTATGTTGACTTTCTCACGAGGAGCTCTAGTAAATATAGCTGCGGGTGTTTTGGTTATCGGGGTAGTGGCACTTTGGGCTCGGAAGGGTATAAAACTTGCTATTTCAATAATAGTGATTGGGCCCTTTTTGGCGGTTTTTCCTCACGTGGCAAAGGCCTTTGGGCAGTTATATCGCTTTCAAGGACTGCAGCGGTATGATCTCTTTGGTCGTTTCGCTGCCTGGCAAGCAGGGCTACTATTAGCACGCGATCATCCGTGGGGTGTAGGTCCGGGACAATTCGAGATCTACTCCTCTCGATATGAAGCTATGCTGCCCGGTCATATTTCAATCACGCCTTCGGCTCATAACTTGTATCTTCGCGTGCTGGCGGAGAATGGCATCTTAGGTCTGATCATGTTGCTCCTCGCCCTGGGTTTCTTGCTATGGGTGTTAGCGAGGTGCCTTCGCATAACCCTTAAGAAGAGGAATAGGGAGCTGTTTACTGACGGAACTTGGTTAGCTAGTACCTTCGTTGGGATTCTCGCTGAGAGTTTTGTCATAGATACACTTCACTGGAGACACTTTTGGATCCTTATAGGTTTTATTGTTGCCTATCGACAATTAGTAAGACAAGCTAGTCCATCCCAATGAAAATTCTATATGTTGTTACGGCTGCAGGGTTCGGTGGGGCGCCGCAACACGTTCTGCAGCTCATGGGGTATGTGACTGAGCAAGGCCATAAGGTCGGCCTGGTATCGGCGCCGGAGCCAAGATTGTTAGAAGGGGCCAGGGCTCTTGGCGTGCAGATTTTTCCTGTTCCCGACTTTGTGCGTCCTGTTAGGCCATGGAAAGATATCCGTACTTTGTGGCCTGTGTTCCAGGCCATAAGGAACTTTGAGCCCGATGTAGTGCATGCTCACAGTACCAAAGCCGGCTATGCCGCACGCCTGGCTTGCTGTTTCTTGTCGCAGCCCGTGATATTTACGGCTCACGGCTGGGCTTTCTCTGAAGGACGTCCTTTTTGGAAGCGCTGGATATTGGCACAGATCGAGCGGTTCGCTGCTCTTCACACGGCGAAAATAATCTGCGTGTCACAATACGATTACAATCTCGCTCTTCAGTTTAGAATCGCAGCAGAGGACCGGCTGGTCATGATTCATAATGGAGTTAATCCCAGTTTGTTTTCGCATGCGCATAGTACGTTGGAGGGCGTCCGCAGAGAATTGGGGATTTCTGAGCACGAGGTAGTTATTACCTTTGTCGGCCGTTTGGACCCTCCAAAGGATCTTCTTACGCTGTTGAAAGCTGTGCAAGAATTGCCATTCGGCAGGGTACTTGTTGTTGGATATGGTGAAGACTATGCAGTTGTCGAGAAGATGGTCAACAGTTCTGATCTGCGGAATCGTGTTTTCTTGTTGGGAGAGCGATCAGATGTTCCGGAGATTCTTCTTGGGTCTGACATTTATGTGCTGACCACGAATTGGGAAGGGTTGCCGTATACGATCATTGAGTCAATGATGGCTGGATTGCCTGTAGTGGCAACTCGGGCAGGCGGTGTGCCGGAACTGGTTGAGGACGGGGTAACCGGTTTCCTGGTCGGGCGAAAAGACGCGGTTCAACTGAAAAAGGTTTTGGTCGCTCTTCTCGAGAATAAGGCGTTGAGGAGACAAATGGGGCAAGCCGGGAAGAAAAAGGCAATGAGTGAGTTCACTATGGATCGCATGTTCCATGAGACGCTCCGTGTGTATGAGGAAGTCCTTTCCCGTTGATCGAAGATACCGCCTCTCTCTATGACTACCGTCACACACTTGCCTGCAT
>WFQT01000520.1 GCA_015486895.1 Anaerolineae bacterium | reverse complement strand
GTTCCTCTCTACGGGGGGGAATTTAACCCCATCGGTAAAGTCATATGAGAGCAGGATGCTTTTTGCCACCGACTATGGCTGATAGCTGTTTTACCTTGCTCTCTTTGATGACAAAAACAATGTAGTTATCTTTTCACTATACTCTTTTGGCATAAGCGCACCTTGTTGCAATCAACGCAATGCTCTGCTTCGAAAACAGAACGCAGATGACGCAGATGAACGCTGATTTCCGTAGATTCATAAAAAATTATCTGTGTTAATCTGTAGGATCAGCGCAATTAGCGTTCTTATTATCTATGCGGCGTGCAACTGCTTATGGCGACTGTTTGGCTACTTAAAGACATCGGTGAATTTCCACCGTGGTCAATATCGGTTATCGGCGTACGCGAACTAAAAAGATGACAATGCCCATAAACAATAAGCCGATCAGAAAAGTCACTATTGAGATAATGTGTTCCGGTGTTCCTTTATCAGTGAGTAGGCACAATATGCCAGAAACGAACGTTATGAAAAAGCTAAATTTAAAGCCAGCTTCACCGAGCTCAGGACTTATCATGGCGCTTTGTTGAGAACCGGACAGGCTACCCGACCGCCTCCCTCAGCGGGCACCAGCTCTGGTACGGATACATCACACACACCTGGCTGGAAGAACGGACAACGGGGGTGGAAACTGCAGCCGCTGGGCAGGTTCAGCAAGCTGGGAATGTCCGCTTCACGCAATTCTATGTGCTTCTTAGTACGAGCGATTTCTGGATCGGCTTCTGGCACAGCATAGAGCAATGCCTGCGTGTACGGATGTCGAGGGTTCTGGATAACCCGCTGTGTCGGTCCTTCTTCGACAACACGACCGAGGTACATGACAATGATTCGCCCTTCTTCCCAGGCAAAATACTTGGCCAGCGCTAAGTCGTGGGTGATGAACAGAAAAGTGACATGGAATATTTCCCTCAAGTGGGTAAGCATAGATAGGATACTAACACGCAGTGAGACGTCGACCATGGATACTGCTTCGTCGGCGACAATAAAAGATGGTTCCAAGGTTAACGCCCGGGCTACAGAGACCCGTTGCCGTTGGCCGCCGCTTAACTGGTGCGGGTATTTCACCAGGAAGTCGGCTGGTGGGGTTAACCCCACAATATGCAGCAATTCAGCCGCCTTGGCGCGGGCTTCAGCCCTGTTTTTGACTCTTCTATGGTGCAGCAGTGGTGTCATCAACATTTGTTCTACCAGTTGAGTAGGGTTAAGGGATGCGTACGGGTCTTGGTGCACAATTTGGACATTGTGCCGGTAATGGCGGTATTCTTCCTTATTCATCTGGGAAATATCTTTTCCCTTGAAAAGTACTTGCCCGTCTGAGGCCGGCAGCAGGCCTGCTATCATGTAGCCCATTGTGCTCTTGCCGCAGCCGCTTTCCCCGACCAAGCAAACGATGTCTCCTGGCATAATAGAAATTGACACCGAATCGACAGCGGTAATCATCTCTTTTCCTTTTCCAAACCGGCGGGTTGCATTTCGTAGTTCAATCAATGATTCCATAAGTATTCAGCATTTTTCCTCATAGCTTGGGGTTCACTGACCGCCAATGCCAACAGGCAGCGTAGTGATCTTCGTCAATTTTCTCCAACACTGGTTCTTCTAACCTGCATCTTTCTGTAGCAAAAGCACAGCGGGGATGAAATTTACAGCCGGTAGGCAAATCGATTAAATCAGGGGGCGAGCCGGGGATGGATTCAAGTTTCTCAAAGCCACCGGTTACCGTTGGGACAGCACGGATAAGGCCTAATGTGTATGGATGCCGTGGATGGTAGAATATTTCGTCAGTGGGCCCAATTTCCACAATGGTACCGGCATACATTGTCGCAATGCGGTTCGCCAGTTCGGCAGCGATGGCCAGGTTATGAGAAATGAAGAGCATGGTGAAATTTCTGGCGGCCTTGAGATCACGCAATAAGTTGATGATTGTTCGTTGGGTCAGGATGTCCAAGGCAGTTGTTGGCTCGTCCAGAATGATAACTTGTGGATCGAGCATCAGTGCCAGGGCAATGAGCACCCGCTGTCGCATGCCGCCGCTTAGTTCGTGGGGGTAGAGGTCAATGACCCGTTCGGCGTCTAATTGCACCAGATCGAGCAGTTCCATAGCTTTCTTGCGTACGGCTTTTTTGTCCCGCCAGCCGTGCGCTTTTGCTGTGTCCCATATCTGTTGCCAGATGCGCAGCACTGGGTTGAAGGCATTCAAAGCGGCTTGGAATACCATGGCCGTTTCGGCCCAACGGAAACGGCGCAGCGCATCACCTTGTAAGGAGAGCACTTCCATTGTTTTACCGTCGCGTTGGTAAATGACCTTGCCGCTGCTAATTTCAGCACTCTTGACTAACAAGCGCACAATGCCCAAAGCTAATGTTGATTTCCCCGAACCGCTTTCGCCGATCAACGCTAAGCTCTCTCCGGCATTCAAATGTAAACTGATATTCCGTACAGCGTGCACAATACCTCGCTTTGCCTTATAGTTTATAGAAATGTCTTTCAGGCGGAGGGCCGCTTGTTCGTGTGTTGCCACATAATCCTGGTAGTTAGCTGGTGTAGTCATAAGTTCAACCGTTAGGTAGCTTCATGATCAGGTTCTTTTTATCCATGGCTCACATATCTGTCCGCAGGCGTGGGTTGTATACTTGTTCTATGGAACGGTTCGTGGTAACGATGGCTAACTGCAATAAGGCGATGGCGATGACTGGGCTCATAATGTACCAAAAGCTACCCTTGTAGAAGATGGCCCCGCGTACCCATGCTTTACTGAGCATAACGCCCCAATTATTGCCGGAAAAAGGCACTAACCCGAGCAGGATCAACCCGACTTGCTGGTAAATAGCGTAGGTGGTAGCTAAGGAGAAGCTAATAACGATGTAGGACATCATGTTGGGCACAATTTCCCGGAAAATGATGTGGGGCGTGCCTAAGTCCAGTGCGCGGGCAGCCTCGACAAACTCGCGTTCTTTCAAGGAAAGTGCCTGAGCGCGAATGGTGCGCAGCAAGGCAGGCCAGTTCAATAGCCCTAAAATCGCAGCCAGGAGTAACATGCTGTTGATGTGAATGATTGCTGCCAACACGGTGAGAAAAGCGAATTGTGGAACGGCGATGATAAAGTCGGTGATGGCCAGAATAGTATCATCAACCCAGCTACCTACGAAAGCAGCCAGGACGCCGAAAGTAACTGCAATGACTACCGCAATCGTAGCAGCGGTTAGCCCGACCTCAAGTACTTCGTATCCGCCATGCACGATCTGGGAAAACACATCACGACCTTGGTGATCTGTTCCCAGCCAATGTTGGGCTGAAGGGGTCATGTAAATCTGATCTACTTTAACCGTGGTGTCCAGCTTGACGAAGTATGGCCCAACAGTGGAGAACAGGATGAGGGCTACCACTAACAAGAAGCCGAGAAAGCCGACTTTATTGTATGTCATTAGTTTGAGAGTAATCCATAAAGAGCGGATTAGGTTGCTTATGCTATTCCAGATATGCTTGGGTGCCGATAAGGTTATGGTTTCCATAAGTTACCCCCTTGAAAATAGGACACAGATTAACAACAGATTAACACTGATCTTGTTTTCATTCGCTGTGGTGTGCCTGTCTGCGTGCTCGCACAGGCAGGCCGTAGGCCCATGACAACTCCTCTGTATCGTGTGTTATTTGAAACGATTTCAGCATGGACGGCTTCCTTATTTGTTATTTCCAACTTTGATGCGGGGGTCAATCCAGCCGTAAAGCAGGTCGGCGAAGAAGTTGGCGAAGATCACAGAAAAAGTTAGGATTAAGAAAATGCCTTGCATCAACGAGTAGTCGCGGCGATTGACTGCTTGCAGCAAAGTGTATCCTACGCCGCGGTATTGCGTGATCTGCTCGATAAGGACGGAACCGCCGACGATCAGCCCAATGGCCAGGGCGAAACGAGCGAACAGTGGCAAAGTGGCATTTCTTCCCACGTAAGCGGTCATGATGCGACCGTCTGTGAGCCCTTTTGCCCGGGCAACGTTGACGTAATCTTCTTCCAGGGTGGACCAGGTGCTGCTGCGCATGATGAGCAGCCAACTGGCTGTCCAGGTTAGGACGATGACGATGATTGGGAATGAGCCATGGAAGAGTGCATCTTTAACGAACACCCAGGATAGCGCTGGTTTCACGCCCGGCGAAAGAACCCCTCTTAGTTTTGCTATGGGCATGACCCCCCACTGCACGCCAAACAGGACAAGGATGATGATGGCTACAAGATAGTTCGGTACCGCCGAGAAAATGGATGCGTATAACGTCAAAAGTTGGTCCACGACTGTATCACGGCGGTACGCGGCTAACATGCCGAGCAATATGCCCAAGGTGAAGCTAATTAGTAACCCTGTGCCAATAGAAAAAACCGTCCAGGGGAGATACTCTTTGATGATATCTGCAACTGGCGTGCCTGGCGAGAGCACAGAGGTTCCGAAATCTCCTTTGATCACTTTCTGCAAGAATTCTATGTATTGCAACGACATTGGCTTTTTCAAGTCGATACTGAAAAGCGTAGCGGCCTGGTCTTTTGCCTCCTCATAAGTGATACCTTGCTGCATGACTAATTGGTTGACGTAGAGTTCGATGGGGTTGCTGGGCATCATGTGAATGAGAACGAAAGTGGCAGTAATTGCTGCCCAGACGATAAACAGCGATCTGATGAATTTGCGCAAGATGTAGTCATGGCTGATTACTTTCCACCGTCGCCTGATTTTGTTAATAGGCACTTGAGAAACTGTAGACTCTCCCATTTATTCTTTCTCCTTTGTACTTTATTCAACGCTTCTTGCTGGAGTCTGCTGGGAATCCATTTTTCGGCTTAACAAGGCAATTCCGACCACAGATCACACTGATTGCACAGTCGCCATGAGCGGTTGCACACCGCATAGTGATGAAAATAAGAACACTGATTGCGCTGATCTTACAGATTGATGCAGATGATTTCTTAGGAATCTGCGGAAATTAGCGTTCATCTGCGTCATCAGCGTCCTGTTTTCGGAACAGATCACACTGATTTTTGGTGGTTTTCCCCTCTAATTTTGTGAAAACCCGTGTTAATCTGTGGCTAAAATCAAAAGCGCTATTGTATCTGTTCAAAAACCAGGAGCGAACTCTTGTGGTCGCCCACCTGGGCAGGTACAAGACCTGCCCCTACCCCAGGATATTGAGAAGATACGCGCTATTGTCCAGCTTCTTATTCGTGTGGACAGATCGCTCTTAGTTTGCTTTTTTACAATATCATTTGCTCTATGCGCCGGTAGACATTTGACGCAAACCGATCGATAAACCCACGAACGTATGCCTGGATGTCTACTTTGTCGTCCTCAATGAGCGGGGTTAAGTCCATAGCGAAGACTAAGCCGGTGGCAACATCAGGGGCATGGGGTTCGTGATAGGTTGCATTCGCCTGCCGGCGTCCCATGGTGGCCAAGTCATACCGCTTGCCACCGCTAACCTGCGAGTCGAAGACGCCCATAAGGGCCATTTGCAGGTTCTCGTGCGTAGAAACGTTGAAGGCAATTTTGTCCTCGTCCGCTAACCAGTCCAGGTTGCGCCACACTTCGCAACCGTATAGCTTTTGTGGCCGTTCTGGCTGCGGCAACTTTCGTATGGCCTGTATTACCTTTAAGGCCACGCCCACATGAGTGTCATGCTTGTCTGCTAAGTTATGGGTGTAGACAATTTCCGGTTGAGCTGTCCGGAGTAGCTCGACAATGTCCTCAACCGGCTGGACGTTAGCGCCGTTTTTAACCTCGGAGCTGTGGTAATCTAAGAATACCTGGGCCGCGTATTCACCTATGACGGCTGCTTTTCGTTGCTCCTTGTTGCGCACTGCCCACATCTGGTCATCACTGTAGTCTCCATACAGGCTGCTGCGTGGCGCACCACGCCCATCGGTGACCACAACGCCGGTAAACCAGCGGTCATTTTGTTGGTAACAGCTTAAAATGCCGTCTATGGCCATGATTTCCAGGTCATCCTGGTGGGCTCCAAAGGCCATATGTGTGGTACGGGCCAGGGCTTGTTCGACGGGCAAGCCGTCTGGCACGAAAACTGTCGCTGTGTTACGGTTAAGTTTCATTGTTTTGCGTCCTCGCTATTGAGAGTCCTGTTTCTGATAGTTACTAACGAGCTATCATGATCGTCAGTCTAAAGCGGGCAAACTGGCTGCCGCAATGGCTTGTCCTACGCGGCGACTTGTCTCATCCGGGAGCTGGATGTTGATGTTAGCGTATAGGTCTGGAAATTCAGTTTGTAGGACCTGTTTCGCTTTTTCTATGATGATGCTGCCTCCCCGTCCTGAAGTGACCCGGCCGAGGACAAGCACATGTTTCAGGTCATAAAAGTCGCTGTAATGGGCAATGGCATAGCCCAGGTAAATGCCGATACTCTGCCAGATCTGTGTAGCGCCTGTGTCTCCCGATTCCAGATGTTGTTGCACGTACTTAAGCTTTTCGGCGTCGGAGATGTCTTTTGGGATGGTAATGCCGACTTTGGACGCCAGACGGAAGACTGCTTGCTGTGAAAAGTATTGGGCGCCAACGCCCCGGTCGCCGGACCATTCGTCCACCGGTGCGTTGGGGTTGTAGTCCACTGGTGCAAATGCCAACTCGTTGAGCCAGCCGGTGATCCGTCCCTGCCGGTCTACGTATCCGGCAGCCTCGCTGGAACCCATAGCGATGCCGAGGACAGCGTTGTCTTGCAGTGACATCGCGCCGGCCAAGGCTGTGACATCGCCGTCATTGATCACTTCTAGGGGTACCTTGAACCGGTCACGAAGGCGCAAAAAGAGCGACTTGATTTCGGCATCCCTCTCAGGGGGTATGCTGCGGAATATCGATGCCACCATGGGGCGGTTATTGATGAATATTCCAGCCGAGCTGCCGCCGATAGCATCTAAACGGGAAAGCTTATTTCGAGCACTGTTCAGGGCCGCCAATATCTCGTTGAAGTGATATTGAGGGTCGCTTTCTTGGCCTGGCTGCCAGATAACTTCTTCACTATATACTGGCTGACCGTTAATGACAGCAGATACTTTTCTGTCCGAAGCCCCTAAATCAAAGCCGATGCGATAGCCATCTAAGTGGCGGCCTAAAGCACGTCCACTTTCATTGGCCGCAGGGACATCTTCCGGCGCCCGGGGAACAACCGTGAATTCCTTTTCATAGACGGTTTCTCCCATGAATCTGTAGTCGAAATGACGCTCACCGTCCGCTGTGTAGTAGGCTTTGATCTGTTCACCGATTCTTCTCGGCCCACCAACGTATATCTTCCACCCTCCTCTTTGCCAGAGCAGGAATTTGACTAACCGTTCGACGTAGAACAGATTCGCGGCAGCATAGGGGTGATCTTTCGCGAAGACTCGCGTTTCAAAGCGTGATAGGTGACCGTCGGCTCGCTCCAACCCGATGATGAGAGGAACGGCTTTTCCTGACGCCTCGACCATTTGCAGAAAGGCATGGTTAGCCAACACTGCCGGATGGAAATCAGGGTCTAACGGCGGTTTGACGTCTGGCTTGATCAAGTTCAAGTTTATTCACCTCATCTCTGATCCTATAACGATTGGTGCCTCAGACAATGCCTAATTCACTGCTTAACAACAACGCAGCTGCTCCTTGCATGACAATATCCGGCCCTAAATGACTCAAACTAACCTCGGTTTTGGAGGCGAGTTCAGCGTAAGCATCTTCATGCATGACCTGGCGTATGGGCCTTAATAGGCTCTCGCCAAAGCCGGCCATGCTGCCGGCGATGACAATGTGATGGATGTTCAGCACGACGATCAAATTGGCAATTACCTGGCCTAAGTAGCGCCCTGCCTGGTTGATCATTTGTGGTATATTTGGATCACCCTTTTTATATGCCTTCAGTACGGTGGTAATGGTGATATCCTCAGGGCTGGAAACCAATTGGTGCAGGGGGGAATCCGGAAAGCGTGCGAAGATTATTCGAGCCTCCTTGGTGATTTTCCGGCTGCTGGCTACAGTTTCCAGGCAGCCATGGTGCCCGCAGCGACACAATTCACCGTTCTCGACTACTTTGACGTGCCCGATTTCGCCAGCTCCGAAGTCGTCACCGTAGTATAGTCGGCCGTTGAGAATGATGCCGGCACCAATGCCGCGGCCCACTTTGACGACCACGAGGTTGGCGATGTCTTTGCGGTCGCCAAACGTATATTCCCCCAAGGCGGCTGCCTGGCTGTCATTGGCAACATACACAGGCAAATTGTAGCGCTCCTGCAGAATGTCGCGCAGGGCGAGGTTTTGCCAATCTAAGTTGACGGCTTGGCAGATGATGCCCTCTTGGACGTTGATCAGGCCGGGGGTGCCGATGCCAATCCCTAATAGCGTGTTGTCGGCGGCTGCGATCAGCTTGTCAATAAGGTGGTACACTAATGAGAGCGCTGCTTTGCCGTTCCGGTTATGGGTTGGCAAGCTGACCCGGTGGGTGGCTTCCCCTCGCAAGTTGAGCAAAGCCCCTCTGAACTCGCTGTTCGCTAAGTCAATGCCAATCAGGTGGCGGGAGTTGGGGTTCAAGCTCAGCAATGTTGCCGGCTTGCCGCCTTCTGACGGCATTTGACCTACTTCCACTACCAGTCCCTCATTCATCAGTTCAGACACCATGGTGGAAACGGTGGGCCTGGTTAGCTGGGTGGTTCGAGCAATGTCGGCGCGACTGATCTCTCCTTGATCGTAAATTGTCTTGAGGATGAAGCGCTTATTATGGCATTTAATTTGGCTGTGTGTGGCTTTGCGGTCGGCTGACGACATTTCTCCCCCTTTGGGCTGACTTAGTAAGTTAAGTTAACTTACTAAGTATATTATATTTGTTTGGATGTGGTCAAATTCCCTAAGGAACGTTTTGCATGCTACGGGTCGTGTGCGTTCTGAACATGGATGTAAGTTGACAGATCTAGAGGACTTGCTATCGCTCATGCTAATGCACGCCGGCGGGCTGTTACAAAGAATTGAGTAAAAGTTTTGTCTTCCTGTTGTTCGGGTGGTACACTACCAACTGTCTTCCGTGGTTCGTACGCTGGTCGAAAGCCGCGAAGTCAGGTGTCGTTGGCATCTTCCCAACTGAATGGTAGTCATGCTGTCCATCATCCCTCGATTGTAATTGGGCGCTAAGACCTACAGGCATCTCCTCCCTGGCCCTTCCTGGCGATGTGTGAAAAAATCTCCGGGGAGGGATACGCGGCGATGAAGGTGTCCGCAGCCCCGAGTGTGTTCGGGGGGGCGATGCCGCCAAGTACCTGAGAAGACATCGTCATCGCAGGCGTGATGGGCAAAAGGTGCAATTGCTGAACCTGAGATCATGGCAGTCATTGCCGGTATTCATCGCATCGCGTGGTGGTCTAAGTGACCACACACCTTATTAATTGCTAGAGGAGGCAAAAACATGGGCCGAAGTCCAATTACCGCTGTTATGGTTGGTGCTGGCCAACGGGGCTACTATTCATACGGCCCTTACGCGCTGGAGCACCCTGATGAGTTGAAATTCGTCGCCGTCGCTGAACTTGATCCTGAGCGCCGGGAGCGCTTCGCCAAGGCTCACAACATTCCGCCCGAACGCCAGTTTGTCCGCTGGGAAGACCTCATAGCTAAAGGGCAGATGGCGGATACACTTTTCAACATGACCATGGATCAAGTTCACTATCCATCTGCTATCGCTGCTTTAGAGACAGGCTACGATGTCCTTCTGGAGAAGCCTATGGCGCATCGTTTAGATTACAATGTGTCCCTGGTGCAAACTGCCGAGCGCACCGGACGACTTCTCCAAGTTTGTCACGTGTTGCGCTATACGCCCTTTTTCTCTAAGCTGCACGAAATCATCGACTCCGGGCGACTGGGGGATATCATTATCATTGAGCATCGTGAGAACGTGGTCTTCTGGCATATGGCCCACAGCTTCGTACGAGGAAACTGGCGTAACGTAGAGACCTCCGCTCCCATGATCCTCGCCAAATGTTGTCACGATTTTGATATTTTGTATTGGAATATGGGGCAACGAGTGCGACGTCTTCAGTCTTTCGGCTCGTTGATCCATTTCCGCCCGGAAAATGCCCCGGCCGGCGCTCTAGAACGCTGTACGGATGGCTGTCCCGTTGCCGATTGTCCTTTCGATGCTCGACGCATTTACCTGAACATGGACTACACCGACTGGCCTATTACAGCTATTACCAATGATCTCAGCTACGAGGGCCGGCTGCGCGCTTTGCAGACAGGGCCGTATGGCCGGTGTGTGTATCACAGCGACAATGACGTTGTGGATCACCAAACTGTGAATATGGAATTTGAGGGGGGCAGTTCCGCTGTTCTCTTCATGCACGGACATTCCCATGAAGAGGCTCGCACCATGCGCTATGACGGCACGAAAGCCACACTGCGGGCGAAGTTTGACTATTTCAACGGATGGATCGAGATCTGGGACCATCGTACGCTTCGGAAGACCGATGTTGAGATTCCCTCCCCAGAAAGCGGTCATGGCGGCGGTGATTTCGGTGTGGTGAAAGCGTTCCTGAAGGCAGTCAGTGGCGAAGCTGAATCTCTCACTCCTGCCCGGGAAGCCTTGGAGAGCCATCTCCTTGCCTTTGCTGCCGAGGAGTCCCGGTTCAACGGGAGTGTGGTGGACATGAACGATTTTCGCAAACAAGCGGAAGCGTTGACAGAAAGAGCGGCTGGTTGAACCAGTTCCTATATTTGCTCCTGGCGGAGGCAGGGGTGGGTTTCTTTGCGTTAAGCTTTTGTTGTGGCGACGCATTCCCAGTT
>WFQT01000519.1 GCA_015486895.1 Anaerolineae bacterium | reverse complement strand
TGCTGCATTGGTTCATTCAGGAGCCGAGGACACATAGCATGGCTCCGTCTACGTGAAGCCCGCCGCCTACTTCCAACAATTCGCTTTGGCAGCCTGCAGCAATAACGCTGAGGCGATGAGCTTGTAGCTGAACAGGTACCGGACAAGCCGGGCGTGTTTGATGTGGTCATCATTAAACTTCGAGACAGCAAGGCCCAAGGTGGCTGCCCGGGCTATTTCCTCCATCTGGTCTACGACCTGGTATATAAGCGAAGGAAACATCAAACGGTTGAGAATTAATACGAGAGCGATGCTACCATGACCTAATTCCACTTATGTGAAATAATGCCGGTTGATGATCTTGTGCATTTGCAACGTTTCTATCAATGCATACAATACCGGCAATGCTTCCAGATAGTAAGGACCTTGCCGCTTCGTCAGCCATTCTACGACGCGTGCCAGAGATGTTGCGCCTTGTCGTAGCAAGGGCGCTATATAAACTTGCTTACGGGCATGCCCGTAGGCTGCTCTCCAGGCCCGATAGCGCCGCAAAGTGTGCTCCTGCCAGCACCATCGTGGTGGTCCCACCAGGAGAAAAACTTCCATCGGTCTTCCTGCTTTGTGCTGACCGTTGATATCGATACAGGAGGTTCTATGAGCCCGCCGGGCATCGTGTCGCACAAGCCGATGGAGATAATCATCACCAATAACCAGATTAACCGAAGAACCAATTGCTTTCCTCTCGATGTTGTGGCAGAATCCATAGCGAAGATGATCCCCTCCCAGGAGCAAGGCGTTGTTTAGACCCGCTCACTTTGCTATAAATGAAGCATCTTCGTTAATTTTTTGTATCTTATCTTTATTCAAATATTTTTAGGGTTCGAAAAATAGGTTCAGGGCAGAGAGATTAATGATGTTTTCTAAACAGAAATCACGCATTTCGTTCCTGTTGCAGCACGCCGAGCGGAAACTACTACTGGCTGTAGTAGACCTATCGATCTTGAACGGAGCGTTATTTCTGATGTTATCGTTGTGGCCCCGGCCTGCATCTGCCCGTATATTGGGGCGATTCCCCTGGCATGCGCTGTTACTCTCGGGCCTTTGGCTGGTTGTTAGCACTTTTTTCAACGTTTATGATCTCGCCAAAGCCGCCAGTGCCATTCATTCCATCGGGGGGGCAGGTGCAGCGGTGCTAATTACCTTGACTATCTATACACTATTGCCTTACGTCACACCTGTTCTACCCAGCCGTCGCGCACAAATCGGCGCTTTCTTTCTGACAGGCTTGTTCGGTGTCGCTTTCTGGCGGTTTATTTACGCCACAATCTTTTCCCAGCCATCCTTTCGGCGCCGGGCGTTGGTTATCGGGACGGGCCAACCAGCCCGCACGCTGGTAGGCGCAATCCGAGAGACCGCAGCGAAAGCAGGCAATCCATATCGGGGCACGGGCTACGAATTGTTAGGCTTTGTGAATGATGATCCCGCTAAACAGGATAGGAATGTCGATGGCGTGCCGATATTGGGAGCCGGGCAAGATCTGATCCAGCTGGCTAAAGTGTTGCAGCCTGATGAGATCATCATTGCCACGACCTATGCTCAGCGCATCAATTCTGATCTGTTTCGGGCGCTGCTGGCTTGTTATGAAATGGGCATTCCCTTGACCACTATGGCGACGCTGTATGAACGGATGACAGGCCGGGTTCCGGTGCAGCATGCCGGCCAGGACTTGTCGGTGCTGTTGCCCACTTCCCGGCCTTCTGGATTTCGTTTGTATCTGGCAGTGCGTCGCTTGCTGGATATCCTGTTTGCCAGCCCTGGGCTGTTCATCGTTTTAGTTGTAACGCCTTTCGTCTGGTTAGCCAATCTATTGAGCAGATCTCCAGGTGACTTATTTTATCATCAGGCCCGGGTAGGCCAAGGCGGGAAACCCTACTGGATGATCAAGTTTCGCTCGATGAGGGTGGATGCGGAAGCTGGTACAGGTGCGGTGTGGGCACGTGAGAATGATCCACGGGTGACGTCTGTTGGCTGCTTCCTACGTCAAACCCGCTTAGACGAGCTTCCTCAATGGTGGAATGTGTTAAAAGGCGACATGACACTTATTGGCCCTCGCCCTGAGCGACCGGAAATTGTGTCCGAGTTATCTGGGGAGATTCCTTGTTACGGCTTGCGCCACGTCGTGAAACCTGGCATCACTGGTTGGGCGCAAGTTCGCTATCGCTATGGCGCCTCTGTAGAAGATAGTTTCATCAAACTGCAATACGATTTGTATTACATCAAGCACCAGGGACCGTTCATCGATCTGGAAATCGTCTTGAAAACAGTCCCAGTTATTTTGGGGTTGAAGGGACGATAACAGTTGGGCTTGCATGGCCTTCTATCGTTTTCTTTCCGATTTACTTGGCAGTACACAAGGGGTTCTTGCATTCTATGCCATAATTCTGAGCTGAATCATCGAAGCTTTATGGATTTGACTGTAGTTTCGCCAAAATGATATTGAAAT
>WFQT01000518.1 GCA_015486895.1 Anaerolineae bacterium | reverse complement strand
GTCCTTGACGGCCGGTCCACCCCCACGCGTGTGGGGAAAACTTACCAGGGAGGTAACGGGGACGATGATGGTGCGGTCCACCCCCACGCGTGTGGGGAAAACATCCAGCCATTGTCGTTAGCCGGCGCTGCGTCCTCGGTCCACCCCCACGCGTGTGGGGAAAACGCGATCACTGACTGGCTACATGATTGATGGGGACGGTCCACCCCCACGCGTGTGGGGAAAACGATGGACGGCGAATTCCTTAGCCGAGATAACCACGGTCCACCCCCACGCGTGTGGGGAAAACGCAATTCGCCCGGCAACGCTGGCGCGAGCAGCGGCGGTCCACCCCCACGCGTGTGGGGAAAACCCTTCGACCGCACAAAAAATAGGTGGTTAATCTTTCCGCTGTCGAACGGAAGATATTACCTCTCAGGAGATGTTGCCATTCCACTTGCCTTGTTGGGAATGCGAATGAGCTGCAACCCGTCAAAGTCAACAATCTGACGTTTCGTCCTGCCGGATAGCTTCATTTTGAAGTGCTGCTCGTTATTTGTCGACCAGATAAGCAAAGCGCCACCGCCTGCCACTTTGGAACACACTTTAGTCCAGAGTTTTTCCCGAACCAATGCAGAAACATGGCCGACAAAAACACCAGTTGTCGGTTCGATAAGCCAGCGCGATAGCTCGCCACGCAAGGCAGTGGGAACGCTCTCTAACACGATCACTACCATGGCAAATCCCCTTCTATCAGGTCACCACTTGGCGTCCACAGAGGCTCTGGTCGGCCGGAATCACTATCGGCAGCAGATCCCTGTTCCAAGACACTCTGGGACAAGTCTAGCAACTGTTCTACGTCAGTAAGCACTCGCTTGAGGATTTTAGCTTTCCGAAAAGCACTGCGGCAAGTACGTCGTACCTCTTTTTCCAAATGCTCCGTCTCCAACGAAGTCACATAGAAAGCAATAGGAACCGTGAGGTTAGTTTTATACAGATCAGCAATATCGTAGACAAAGGAAAGCTGTTTGCCCGTATGCACAAAACCAAGGCCCGGGGAATAGCCACCAGAAACAATCGCAGCATGGCAAACACCGTTGAGAGCCGCATTGGCGGTCGAAAGGGCTCGATTGATAGGATCGGCCGCATTCCAATCCGAGCGGTCGTATTTTCGTCCAGACCAGGGAACACCGTATGTGCGGCTGGCTTTGGCATACGCTTTACGAACTCGAACTCCTTCATGACCCCGGATCTGTTCTATCGTCAGATCAGAGGCCAACTTTTCCTTGAAACGGTATTCATACATGCGTAGTACAACCTGTAGCCGCTTCTCTGGGTGACTGACAAGCTCGGCCTGTTTCAATAAATGATATGCTTTGCGCGTTTCGCCCTGGCCTTGTGCGTATAGATGCACAGCGCCCTCGCCGGTCCACAGAATTGAACAACCATTCTCGGCCAGCGTCTTCACGGCTGCATGTGTGATGCTTGTGCCGGGGCCTAACAACAACACCGCTAAAGCAGCAGCTGGGATGAGCGTCCTTCCTTCCTTGTCTATCGCCTCGACGGCCTGATATTTGCGATCTACTATGCAGTGCTCCAAATAGAGATAGCTCAATCCGTCGCGCAATTTCGGTAATTCGTGTAGATCACGAACTCCCATGAGAAAGACTCCTTTCTGATTAGGCTGTTAAGGTGCAAATCCAGATAGCACCCACAATATCGGACGCGGCGCAAATATCCTTCCAGTTGTAACCAGGTCATCCTTTAAGAAAGGTAAGTCAGGCCCGGGCAACCGGCAACAGCAAGGAAGCTTTCCTCAACGTAACGGCGCCAAAGAAAGCAAACCACAGCCAAAACTCTTGGCTGGCCCAATACCATTCTGGAGTGCCAATAAGAACAAATCCGGGACTGTCACTTGCAACATGCCCTCAAAACGAACGACGTATATCTGCAAATGTTGCTTGCCCTCCGCATGTTGAATCCACCCTTGTTGTTGCCCTATCGTCATCACTTGTATTTTCCTCACCTGAAAACCGTGTTGCTCTCCCTTGTGAGCGAGCCAATCCATTTGCTGATCCTCATAAACGAGCGGAACGCGTGTCTTTCGCGACGGGTCCTGCTTGCTCCGAGTTTTGATAGTGGGATTGGCGTGCAAGCGGAAGGATAACAGCTGCCCTGGACGCACACGCACGCTTATGGATTTGAACTGCGGCGATGCCAGTAAATAGTCCTTTTCGCTCACTGACGTCCAGTCTGGTGCGCCATGTGATTGTACCAAGAGCGTGACTTGTCCTGTGTGTTGGTGAACATCCAGGCGATGAAGCACTCTTTCGCCCAGAGGCAAGGTCTCTGGGAAACCACTCATCACTGTGCGATGCAGTTGATACGGGTCAGCCATATCTTTTTGGACTTGCCGACTACGAGGGTTAAGAGTAAGCTTTGAGAGATACATCACGAAACCTCCACGTCAGTGACTAACGGTTCCCTGTAGGACGGAACAGGAATAAGCTCAGTTCGCGTTCGGCGAGGAGCATAGCGACGACGGCCATTCTCGAAAGAGATGGGGTGATCATTGCACACTCGCGGGCCGGTTGAATCCTCTATCACGACACGCAGGCGTTTCATCCGAGCGTGTTCTTGCCGATCACTTCCCAGCCAAGGATAAATCATCAGCGCAGTGAGCAGGTCTTCATCTTGCAGCCCATCCTTGAGATAAAGCGGCGACGAGGGCGGACAGGACTTTCGTCCCAAGTAGAGGCTCCAACGAGGGTCGCGCAGGGATTGGTGAAGCTTCTGCAACAACGCGATATTATCGCTGTCGAGTCCCACCAGAAACGCTGCATCTGCCAGATAGTAGCGGGTTGACGTGATCAGATTCTTCCCCTCGATCTTGCCGCTGGCTTTTAGATAGCCGCCCTTTCCGGCTGTGTGCCAATCTCGCAGAATCGTGCCTTCCTTGTCAACCCTCACACCCATCCGTAGAGAAGCCAGATCATCAACAGATGCCGCGCGCGGTCTGCCCAAAGCTGCACACAATATCCCCACAACACCGCTCTTCGTTGGTTCTCGTTCGGTATCGCGCACGGAAAAGCGGCTCTGAGTACCCCAGGACTGCAAGGGACCAATGCACTGCAATAGTAATGTCGCCATGACATCAGCCCTCCTGCGGCAGAGCCTCTGTTATGCGCGCCACCCACTGATCCCGGGTAGTTGCAAGGTTGGTCTTCAATGAAGTCAATTCTTCCTCATGGTCAATGGCGAAGGCCGACTTAACCTTGATCTGGTCATCACCATAAAAGCTCACCAACTTGTTCCAATAGGCGTCCAGTGCGGCTAACGAAGGAGCAATGAGACCCGTGTCACGCCGCGGGTGAACTGGTGCTTCAAACGCGTTGGCCAGCGACCAACTCATCCCATCAGCCCGGACAACAGCCAGAGCGAAGTTGGTAGGATTTTGGGCGGCGAAGCTGTTTTGCTTGCCAGTGGGAATGGCGATGATAGCGGCCCGCAGAAAGCCCTCCACAGTGCGCCGGGCCAAATCCCGATCGCCGCCCAGGTTCGTAACCAACTGGCCCCAATCGATGCGAGCGTAGCGGTAGAAACAAGCGCTGTTGAAGCTGGTGAAACCTATCATACCTGCACCGGCGCCTTCTTCTTCGTCTGTGTTCTGCAAATCATCTACCGCCGTATAGAAATCCATCTCCATGCTTACCCGGTGGGTGGAGATGGCGTGTGCGACCTGGCAGGCAGCGTCGACGTTAAGTTGTGGTTTATCGGCCAGCATCCGGCCAAAGAGGGCAATGTCCGGGGCACTGGTGCGGTTGGCGGTTTCTTTGATGATTCTCTTTACCATGTCCGAAAACAATGTATTTTTGCTTTCGCCTTTGGCTTCTGCCAACGCTTTATCCCAGCTTTGCAATAGTTCGGATGTCATCAGGTTGATCTCATCTCGACTGAAATAGATTAACACACTGGTTTTGTCCGGCTTCTTCTTATCCATCTTGCCAGCATACGCAGCGACGAAGGCTTTTGCCACTGTGTGAGCATCTTTTTCCGGCTTGCCGGCATCCATCAAGGCTTTGGTCAAGGGCCGAGTAAGCCATTTGGAGCGCTCGCCTCCTTGTGCTTTGGTTGTCTCTGCAAATACAGGTTCGTAACGAATAGCGCGCTTGAGAGACTGGGAGGAAATGCGAGCGCGGCGGTGACCTCCAAACTCGCAGTCTTTCGGATTGTTCGTGTCGTCTCGATTCAAATTGGAAGGGGCAAAACTCTGAATCATGTGCAGTTCGATAAACATGGTTACATCTCCTTTTGGAATGATATGAGAAAAAATTAGCCAACTTCAGCATCGGCATTGTCAAAAGGCTTACGCCAAAACTGGTAAGCCCAACGTTTCTGGATTTTCGGCGCTTTCTCGGGATCGTTCCACAGTAACAGATCCCACATCAACTGATGCCAGTTGATTGCGATCTCTTTAGACTTGTTAGACTTGAGAAAACTAATGGCCTGGCGCAGGTAGAAGGGCAGGTCTTCAGGATGCGCGGTGAGCAACGCCGAAAAACGCCGCTCTACAGCAACATTGTAATCGGGGTTTTTTGGGTCCAGGGTCAGGGCGAAGTGCGCACCGAGATTGCCAACGTCTGTGCTTTCTGGATGCAAAGCATAGAGCGAGGCGACAAGATAATAAACACTTTCTCGCCAGCTTCCAGGATACACGTAGTTGGGCAGGCGACTGGCCACGTAGCGGTACATCTCGGGAACAGTTCCCGGTGGTTGCCCCAGGCCGCGGCGCAGCGAGGCCAATGCAGCCCGGTCCTCCCGAATGCTTTCAAGATAGGTCACGAACGGGTGCGGTTTGGTTTCATATCGCATCATGCATACTCCTTTCCAGGTAAAACTTGACGAAGGCGGTAGTTGAGGTATTGGCGACCACGGACAATAGCCTTAAAAGAGCGCCCATCACTACCTACATATTCAGTAGCTCTGTCATAAGCAACCAGAGCAGAACGACGAAGGTGCTCATACCACACTTCCAGCGCTTCTTCCTGTTTCTCGGGCAGATCAAGCATCAAGCGCTGGAAAGGAAGGTCGAGACTGGCCCAGAAGGCACGTTCGACGCCGCTATGTTTGACCCAATCGTTGATGGAGTTCTTGGCATTGACGTTCAAGCCGGCCCATTGCTGATTGTCCGCATCTGATAATTGCAAGCCCATACCTACTTTGCGTGTGGCAGAAACGAGATCAAAAGCCAGTCGTTCAGCATTATCCAGTGCCGTTTTTAGCAGGCTGACCAATCCCTGGTCAGAGAGATAGCTCAGCGGGAGAGGTAAATGTTCTGAGCGATAGAAGAAAACTTTAGCCTGCTTCTTGCTCATGCCGAAGGCAGAACACGCATAAGTATGCTGAGCCTCAAGGAGCCCCTCGTCGACCAACTCATAGAGCCATTTGAGGGTGGCCGGAGGACGATATCGATCTTGAATGTCGTCATGAAAAGCGAAGAGCGTGGCACTATCTCGCCACAGAGAACGTTCTTCACGAAAACTGACAGCTACATGACCTAATTTCTTATCTGGACGATAGTGTTTCATGGGATCAAGCAGCATCGGTTCGAAACGTAGTCCTGGCCCCATCGTCATTCTCTTGACGATGATCATCCCGTCACTATTCCGTTCAGGACAGAGTAACACCCGCCGATTCTGCCAGGTCAGGTAGTCAAGGTAGCCGTGAGGATACTCCCTTGGGGGAGAAAACGGATCATCCATTTCCCAGGCAGGCGCGTCAGCTTCGGTACTGGCAAAAGGTTCACTTTCGTCCGGGTAGCGGATCATGTTCAGCAGTTGGGTGGCTCTAAGATCGTCGCCTTCAATTACAAAAACAATACCGCCTGCGCACGTACCGTCGGTAAACTTCTGCTTGATGCCACTCAGTCCTGCCAAACCGAATGCTTGTGCCGTTATCACTGTTCGAGCGGCCTCTGCGTCAAGGAGAACGTCGCCCATGACTTCAGTATGATGATCAAACAGGGTGGGATTGTTGCCAGAAGCTTTGGCGTGACTGAGACTGATGATGGATTTGGGTTTGACGCGAGAGTCGGGTGCTTGGTAGAAAGGTCGCTCCTGATCAAATAGATCGAAACGATCCCGCCACGCGTTCAAGTAGGCGTCTATCGCCGTCATATCCCACATCTTGGCTTGCCACAGATTGGCCCAGGCGTCATAACTCGCCGGGCCAAAGACCCGGTGCAAGATGGCCAATAGAAAACGGTGCAAGGATGCCGTCACTAAGGGCGTCTCGCCAGCAATAGCGCGCAACCGGTGAGCCCGGGCCAGTGTCTCCCGGATGCTGTACTCTCTCACCGTCCCGTCTGGCTTCAGACAGGGGATCCAACGTTCATCTACGAGATTGAAAGAACAAGTTTGTTTCATGCCTCCTCCTTAAGAATTTCCATGCCAAATTGGCGACTGATTCGCAGAGTATAGGATGTTCCATTGAGATCGTATTGGTCTTTCTCGAAAATGACAGGCCGGGTGTAGCGTAGAGCTGCACTTTGTTGCCAGCCAATGGGTAGCGCAACGTGTTCCAGGAAGTAGTGTATAACGGCTCGGTGCTGCAAGGTCACTATGTTCTGAAGCAATTGCCTTGTCAAATCGGCGGATGGCTTTTTTGATAGATCGATGGGTAACAGCCCATTCTCCGTCAAGACGGCAGTTCCTTCATTTGTTTGATACAGACAGACCAGCGAAATGCCGGGGTCAATGTCTCGCGTCTGTGCGCGAAAGGTTTCATGCACCTCTGGGTTATCCTCTTCCAATCCCAATATGGACTGGCTTAACAAACGATCATCGCCCGGTTTCCGAATTAGCTGGGTTGCAGCTTTTGAACGTTCCTCACGTTGATGCCGTTGCATATTTTGTTGTGCTTCATTCAAGGCAGAACGCCAGCCGTCGCCCAGCGCATCAACAACGCCCTTCTCACCATAGACCGCCTCAATCAGTGTAACGGTATCTTCTGGCAGGGTTACCATGGCTTTGTCGTGTAGCGCCAGGTAGGAACAGAGCAAGACATAAGGCTCATACACATATTTATCAACGCCCAGTTCTGGAATACCCGCTGCGTCCAACGCCGGCTGCGCTATGACCAGCCGATAGGGATGGTTACGCTTCCCGCGTTCATGGCGATGCAGGCGACCTGCGCGCTGCAAGATTAAATCAATCGGAGCCAGGTCGGTGACCATCACATCGAAATCGAGATCAAGGCTTTGTTCTATCACTTGAGTAGCCACCACAACCGCTTTTTCTGGTCGCTGGTTCGGCTCATCCTGTTTTGGGGGCGGTCCAAACTCTTCTAATACTGTTTTCTCAATATCCTTACGCCAGATATGGGGAAAGCGAGCATGAAACAGGATCAGATTTTCGTCGTCCACGATATTGGTCGCTTTGAGCGCTTGATAGACCTCTTGGGAACGACGGACTGTATTACAGATGACAGCGGCACAGCCTCCCCCGGCTAACTCGGCCCTCAAAAAGGCGACAATGTCTTGAGGGTCCCGACTTGTCGTCCAATCCAGTTGCAAAGTCTTGCTGCGAGGCGGGGTCAAGGCCATGGTTTCAACGTTCTGACTGTTAGCGATGGTCAGGGCGGGATAGGCATCGCTTGCTTCCAACATTGCTTTTCCTGTGTAAGCCTGAACCAGTTCTCGTCGTGTTTGCCTGGCAAGCGTCGCAGACAGCATGATGACCGACACGCCCATTATATGCAACCAGGCCAGCAAGCGGTGAAACAAAGTGCTCATGAAAGTGTCGTAAGCATGAACTTCATCGAAGATAAGCACTTTGTAACTCAAACCAAACAGTCTGACAAAGAAATGCTTAGTTTGCAAGATGCTAAGCAGCGTCTGATCCACTGTGCCCACCCCAAAAGGGGCGAGCAGAGTGCGTTTGCGAGGTCTAAACCAGGTCATAGCCACCACACCTTCAGCCTTGCTCTCGCCTACCGCATCCAGTTGGATATGTGCTACCTGGTCTGACCAACTGGCCTGTCCATGCGCCAAGTGCAGATTCACCAAATCGTGCGGATAACGATGGGCAAGAAAGTGCTGGACGCGTCCAAACATCTGATTGCTGGTCGCTTGCGTAGGCATCGCCACGTACAGGCCCCGGCCCAAGTGTTTTTGTAGCCAGACATCAGCCAGATAGAGAGCGGCTTCTGTCTTGCCGATGCCCGTGGGCGCTTCTAAAATCACCAACGACGGCTGTTCCAGGTTCAGCGCGGCGGTGATGACCTGTTTTTGCACAGGTCGCGGGGCAAAGGGGAATATCTCAGTAAAATCTCGCACATTCGTCTGTGGTCTCCAGCCAATCCACCCCAAGTCTTGTAACGCCTTGTCTGCATGTTCCCTGGAATGCACAGTGTATTGCCGGGTGGACATAGGTTCACTCACATAGCCAAAGTATTCCTCGCGCGAGCCAATCCAATCGGCCACCGAGGTGAAACCTGATAGCCATGTCAAAAACATGTTCAGGGGTGCGCCTTTTGGGGCCTGCCCAACCCGCGGCGGTGAGAAGATTGCCATCAATTCCCAAAAGAGATCTCGTCGGACCTCGTCCCAGCAGGGATATTTGCTATCGTCGATAAATCGTGTGGCTCCTGGAGGCGGCCATGCGCCGTGATGTCCCCCCAAGGCAGTACCTATTCGCTTCCCAAACTGCTTTTCTAACCCTATCATATCCGTTAGCAAAGTAGGTACTGCCCAGGCGGTGACGACGCCATGGGGTGCATCACGTTGCGTTTGAGCTGAGTACGAAATGTCGTGTAACACCAAACCGGCACTGTTCAGCTCGCGTTTCAACCATTCAGGTGCATATTTATCCTGAAAAGCTGGCCCTGCCTTACCCAAATCATGCAAACTCGCCAAGAAAACCACGAAGTCTCCAGCTTGCTTGACATCCAAACCGAGTACAGTGGCTATTTGCTGACGGACACCCGCTGTCAGAACTTTCTGCCATATTACCCATGCGACCTGACCTACGTCAATGAGGTGGTAAAGCAAGAGATGAACTTCACCTGTCTCGCGATTCGTCTTAGCGTACGGAATTTGGTAAGGCAAGCGATAAGCAGCAGATGCTTGATACAGTGCCTGCATGGCAGTAGCTGTCTCGGAAATAGTATTCCGCAGCGCCTCGGGAGCCAGCACTTCCACGTCCGCGCCCCAGCCGCGGATCCAGGGCAGCATTTCCTGCGGCTCGGCAACTTGCGCCCACCAGATCACGGAGCCATCAGGCTGATCCTCCAACGTCTCCGATGGGTGCCACTGAGTTTCTTTCACCCGGTGGACGACGCGCGGGTGAAAACGCAAAACCACTTCTACCGGCGCCTCGTCGGTGTACCAAATGCCCCAGGCATCGGCCAGC
>WFQT01000517.1 GCA_015486895.1 Anaerolineae bacterium | reverse complement strand
GGCGATGAACATATAAGGGTATAATTGTCGAAGCGGTAATAAAGCTGCTGCCGCCCCAGAAAAACAAACCATCTAAGACGTTAACAACGAAATTCCAGGTGAAATTGCGTTCGACATCCCTTTGTATCATCTCTCCCGCTATAGGAATTTTGGCTGTTCGCCTCATCGCTACTCGGAAGATCCTTCGCTATCATCGCCTTCTGGCAGCCAGATAGAGAATGTGGTACCTTCGCCTAATTTACTTTGCAATGTTATCTGCCCACCATGCTGATTAACGATTTCTTCGACAATAGCTAACCCCAAGCCGGTACCCGGCACTTTATTGCTCCGCGCCTGCTTTCCTCGGAAAAAGCGATCAAAAATATGTGGTTGCTCCTCAACGGGAATGCCAGGGCCATTGTCTCGGACTTGTAACACGATCCCAGGCTGCCCACCTTGCAACTGGTTAATTGCAGTCAGCCAGACATCGTTGCCGGGATCAATATAGTGAATGGCGTTCCCCAGAAGGTTAACCAGAACCTGCTGCAAACGCTGGCGGTTTGCCATGATAGTGATGAGATTGGCGTCCCATTGAATGTGCAAGCGGATACCCCTTTGCTCCGCCAATAATCGGAAAGTGTCTACTACTTCTTGTATCAATCCCTGCAATTGAACCGGTTCTTTCACTAACGTCATGGACTTGTCTGTTAACCGGGACAGTTGCAACAAGTCCTCAATTACTTGGGCTAACCGATCGGCCTCCAGTTCCAGGGTATCCAGATAATGCACCTGCTTTTCTGGCCGCCCTTTTCGTAACAAGGAGAGAAAGAGCTTAATATTCGTGATTGGTGTTCTCAACTCGTGCGAAACGTTGGATACGAATTGCTCCTTCATGGCCAAGAGCTCTTTCGCCTGGGTAATGTCGTGCTGGACAGCTACTAAGTATGTCAGGGCCCCATTATGATCCAGAATGGGAGTAATTGCCAATGCTGTTTCCACCAGCCGGCCATCTTTGCGACGGATTTGTGGCTCCCCAAAAATTGTCTTGCCCTGCTCCAGTTGCGCCCGGTTGGCAGCGGTAATAATGGGTGCCTTTTCAACCCTTAAGAACCGTAAGTCTTTACTTTTTGTCTCTGAGAGCGTATACCCAGTCAGTTTTTCCCAGGCGGGATTGACATAGAGCACGCGACAATCGGGGTCAGCGAATATAATTCCGTCGCTGGCATAGCGGATAATAGCTTCCAGGCGCTCTTTCTCTTGCCGTAACTCGATGGTACGTCGCTCCACTTCCTCTTCCAACTGGCGGCTGTAACGGCTCAACTCCGTGTAAAGCAAAGCATTCTGGATCGCCATAGCGCTCTGGTTGGCGAAAATACTGATATCCTTGAATTCCTCTGGGATGAAATGACGCGGCTGATGGCGACTATAGATGTTGAGTGCCCCTATAATTTTGCCCCGGAAGAAGAGCACAGCAACCAGATCGGTCACCAGGCCTTCCTGCATGACAATCTCCCGGCTGCCGTGAGCCACCTCCGCTAGCGGTTCCATGATAAAAATATTATGGTCTTTCGAAATGCCACTCTGATCCAGCACCGTTCGGGGGATTTTCTGCTGCTCAACATATTTTTGCGACAGCCCCTGGTGGGCCTTGATAACCAGATTCTCACCGCTTTTATCCCAGAGCATCAAAGCGGTTGCATCAGCACGGAATACTTCGGCTGCCTGCTGAACAATGGTCTTCATAGCTACGCCAATATCTTTCTCGGCAATGATTTGTGTCGTTGTTTCTTGCATGCTCTCTAATAGAAGCCGGCGATGTTGTTCTTGATGAAAGAGCTTGTTATTCTCTAAAGTCATGGCAATGTGAATAGCAATGGCATTGATGAGTTGCTGTTCCTGCTTTGACCAGGTACTACCCCCGGCACCGAATTTCTTTCGTAGTGCTAAATAGCCATATAATTGCTGATGTTTGACAACTCCCAGTAACCATTCCCCGTCAGATTGCTGCTTTGCTTCCAGTTCCAAGCGAATCGGTGAAGGTGTTGTCTTTTTTAGAGATAGAATCTCAACTTGGTGTTTTGCTTCTTCTGCGCAAAGTCGTTCCCCGTCTTGTACTTTGGATATTACGTGCAACGGCTGAAATTTCTCGTTTTCCGGCCTGAATTCCAAATAACAGACTATGTCTGGGGCAAGCTGCGACGCTATCCGATTAGCATAGGTCCGTATGATCTCATCAGGTTCTGAGAAGGGCTGCACACTGCTAACGATTTCGTTGGTGGCGCGAGCCCATCGCGCTTGTTCTTTCAGCTTATCGTACATGCGGGCATTAGCAATAGAGACAGCCACTAAATTGGCAATGGCGCTCAGCAGTTGCACCTCTCTTTCGGTGTAAGCGTTTGGTCGACTGCTTTGTACGGAGAGCACCCCAATTACCTCCCCGCCCACCAATAGCGGCACGCCGATGTAGGAACGTGTTTCTTCACCCTGAATTTTAATTAGTTCGGCCGGCAAAGGGTCACTTCTTACATCGTGAATATGCAAGGGTTCTTTTGAGAAATAGACATACGAGGCAAATCCAGGGGCGTTTCGCTTCAGTGGCGTAGAGATGCCAAACAACCGCTTACCGTTATCTATGAAGTAAGCACCGTAGATTTCTGTCTTAGGGGTGTTGCTCAAAGCAATATAAAACCCTTCCAAGGGAAGCAATGCGGCACATTGTTCATATATCGTTTGTAGAAGGTGATCCAGCGATTGGTCTGCTCTTGTTGCTTCCATGCCGAGATGGTAAAGAACATCGAAGTATTCAGCTCTCTCACTAAGTTGCCCACTTAGTGAAAGGCGCTCGGCTGCAATAGCCAATTTTGCCGCTTCAGCTTCAGCTTTCGCTTGTTCATCCGGCCGCCAAGGATTGTTGACCTGTAATCGCTCCAGGCCGACAATTCCCTTCTCAGGCTGGTGACTAAGTACAGGGATAAGGAGAATGTTGGGAGTGCCGAAAACACAGCGTTGTTCTGGTGGCAAATTGTTTAGAACGACTGGCACACCATCTTCCAGGGAGTGAGCAATCTCGCCTAAGTCACTGAAGGTTCCTGTCAAGTGTGTGATCTGGGGCGCAGGTGGTCGGCAATATTGTCCCGCAATGCGCCAGGTACGCCGCTCCATATCCAACTGCACAAAATAGACCCGATCTGCATCCGTTGCCCCAGCGATTTGCGAGAGAATTGCTAAAGTGCGAGTCGATTGTGCCGTGGATGGACCATCAGGAGGAGCAGAAAGAGTTGCCGCCGGTCCCCTGCGGGGAGACATGGAGGCGCGGCACAATGCTTCCACACGAGCCAGCAGTTCCTCCGGGGGCAAGGTAAGGGGAAACACTGCATCGGTATGCAGCCCAGGCATGGGTGAATGCGCTATCAATGCCAGAGGGGTTTGCATACATTGTTCCTTGAAGGCGTTCAAAGCCGCCACCATTGCTGGCGTTATCTCACCGGCAGCCAGGATAACTTCACGTGGACAGGGCAACAGTGAATGCAGCACATCCTTACTGTATGACTTCACAATGATGTTCTTGTCAGGTAATGCCCCTCGGAACTGATCTACCAAGTCGTTATTGGCCCCAATGTTGTTTATCAATAAAATCATGGGACCATTCCTTGTTCCGTGGTACGAAATTTAACAGCAAAAGACGCAATCAATATTTTTCCCCCCGGCTCCCTGCAAATAATCGGGCATGTAGCCCCCAATTAGCGTTAAAAAGCTCTATGATCTAGCGCTGTACTTACATGCAATATTGTTTGCCCTTTGCTTTCCTTTTTGATGAATATCACTATTATACACATATTCTGCTATTACGGTACTTAGCCTGACTGCGAAATTGGTTATGCCAACCTGGTTGATTCCCTTTCCGATTTTAGACTAACCGCAGAGTTTCGATTGGTGTTTTGGTTGCTGGGCTCATCAGACACGAGAAGTTGCGCAACGCTGGCAGATAAAGTATGATTACCCCTGCTCAAGCAAGGGTAAAGTAGAATGCAGAGTGACTGCGCACATTCCCGGCGACCAAAAGTCGCCGCTACAAGCTGCCAAGTCATCTCAATACTGATTGGGTGGATGGACGCAGATTTCTTGTTTTTCCTCTCACTGAGATCTATAAGCCCTGTTAGATAGCCAATACCCCCGAACAACATCAT
The DNA here is from genome assembly GCA_015486895.1 of Anaerolineae bacterium. Lineage (GTDB taxonomy): Bacteria > Chloroflexota > Anaerolineae > JAADDB01 > JAADDB01 > S014-12. Next base: position 5,316 of record WFQT01000517.1, on the reverse strand, counting down.
TGAAAGTAACGGTAATACTCTTACTGGACATTGGCATTTTGGTTCCAGCGACAAATTAACCCAGATTTTCACAGGATTTGGGAGGAAAATTAGACCGAAAAACAGTACAATCTGTGGTTCCTGATTTGCCAACCACAAGTTTCGCAGATTTTCACAATTTTATTTTTTTAACCTGGGTAATCTGTGGTTAGGATTGCTTTGTTGGATCGCAAAATGAATTTTCGCCAAGTCCCAGTATCTTTACATTCATGACGAGGATATTGCTGATAAGGTACTGACCGTGATAGGAGGATTGTGTATATGGCCCGGGAAATCATAAACTTATCAGAAGTGTGTCCCGCTACTGCCCGCGACGACATTGTTATTCAATGTTCAACAGGAACCCATTGGGCAGCACCGAAAGGCACACCAGTGGAGGCCTTCTTGCACGTGGCATTACCGGGAGAACAAAAAGACCCAATTACCGCCGCGCTGGTTAACGGTCGGCTATGCGAGCTGAATTGCCCTCTCTACCAAGACGCGAGAATTCAGCCGGTCCGCATGAGCAGTGGAGACGGACGCCGCATTTACCGGCGTTCTCTGATCTTCTTGCTCGTCGTCGCCGTTCATGAAATATACCCTGACGGTACATTAGAGGTGGATTACTCAGTTACCTATGGAGGCTACTTCTGCCAGATAAATAACCATCCGCCTTTGAGCAAAATAGCCCTGGCTGAATTGGAAAAGCACATGCAAGAGATTGTCGCAGCCGATGAGCCTATCCAACGGCGGGAGGTTCCACTGGAAGAAGCAATCGCTTACTTCAAAAGCATTGGGGCAGAGGACAAAGTCTCTTTGCTCAACTACCGGCGCAAAGATTACCTGACTCTGTACACCTTGCGTGGGTGGAGCGACTATTTGCATGGCTACATGGTTCCATCTTCCGGGTATCTTCGCTGGTTTGCGCTGGAAGAAGCAAATGGAGGCTTTGTTCTTCGCTTTCCCCGGCATACCGACCCCACAGTTATTGAACCACAACGCGACTATCCCAAATTAGTGTCGGTATTTCACCAATACGGAGAATGGCTAGATCTCATGCATATCAGCCACGTTGGGGACTTAAACCACGCTATCGTGGCAGGCCGCTGGCCGGAACTGATACTGATCTCAGAGGCACTGCATGAGCAGCGCATTGCCGAGATCGCCGCTGAAATTCGCCGGCGGCGTGGTAGAGTGAAGCTTATTCTCATCGCCGGGCCATCCTCCTCCGGTAAGACGACTTTCAGCCGCCGCCTTTCGGTGCAGTTGATGGCAAATGGCATTCGCCCCGTACCTATTAGCCTGGATAACTATTTCGTGGACCGGGAGAAAACACCGCTGGATGAGGATGGGGAATACGATTACGAGTCTCTACATGCCATTGACCGACAGCTTTTCAATGAGCAGTTGCTGGCCTTGTTCAATGGTGAAGAAGTTCAGTTGCCGGTCTATAACTTTCAGATCGGACGACGAGAGATGGGAGAGAAAATTAGCCTGACCTCAGATCAAGTGATGATCATCGAAGGGATTCACGGTTTGAATCCAGCTCTGGTGCCGCATATTCCTACGGAGTATATTTACCGTATCTACGCGTCGGCGTTAACTCAATTGAACTTAGATCGCCATAGCCGCATCCCTACAACGGATGTACGGCTGATTCGTCGCATCATTCGCGACGCGACTACCCGCGGCCATGACGCTCGCACGACCATCGAGATGTGGCCCCGGGTACGTCGCGGGGAAAATCGCAATATCTTTCCCTATCAAGAACATGCCGACATCATGTTTAACTCCGCCTTAGTGTACGAGTTGGCTGCCCTGAAGCCGCTTGCTGAACCATTGTTACGCCAGGTAGATCCGGAATCTGCGGAATACGTTGAAGCCAAGCGGTTATTGGCGTTTTTGGAGTGGTTCCGCCCGGGTCGCACGGACATGATTCCCAACGATTCGATTTTGCGAGAGTTTATTGGCGGCTCCATTTTAGATGATGAGCATTTTCGGTTGAGTTGATACGTAGGCCTCTTAACCTGGCCAAGTTAGAACCAAAAAGCCAAACGCAAAGGTGCGGAGAAGCAAAGCCGCAAAGTCTCTTATTTATTCTTTCTGCGTGCTAACACCGTTCCGAGCCCAACTTGTTCCAGGCACCCCAGTCTGTTTGGTTATTTATTTTTTCCTCGCGTCCTAATGACCTTTGCGGCCCTGCATTAAATTTTCGTCCAGTGTACAAGAATCTCACTGGCAAGCGCTTAAATGAGGGAAAACGTCCATGTGGATTGACCTGCACCACGGAGGGTGAAAATAAACACACTACGGGGCAGGATACAGATCTGCACAGGCTTCGCACACAGATTTTCCGTATCTTCTTAATGCTTGGGGGCATTCCCTCGCCTTCCAAACATTGTCCTTTTATAGATTACTATCACGATCCCATTCACCGTTTTCGGCGATTGGATTCCAACCTGCACAGGCAAGTTTCGTAATGGTCGCTAGACGCCCTCACCGATTACCCCCTCTTCCCTCTCCCAACTATAGGCGAGGGAAGAGGGAGTTAAAAAACAAATAACGGCAGCTCTCGCTTCCCCCTCTCAAAACTGGGAGAGGGAAGGAATGTCGAACGTAGTGAGACAGGAAAGGAGAAAGCTAAATAAACAGCCAAACCTGCGCCACCACAAGTTATTGAGAAGATGCCTCTAATCCTTGTAAAAAATTGCACAAAGGGGCGGAAAATGCTATCCTTTAACAAATGAATTCATAGCGATGAGGTCTCACCGTCATCTACTTCACAGTAAGCTCGGAAATTTAGTGCAGGCCGACCGACAGCCACAGGTTTCGAGCTTCTACTTACACTCGGTAGCCTCTCGCTGGACCGAAAGAAAGCAATTCGCAGGGGACGTACCGATCTACAACTGAAGCCTCACGGGGAGATCACATGAACATAGATGTGCCGGACATTGTAGTCAGACGGTTGCCCATTTACCTGCGTGTCTTGCGCCGGCTACAAGCAGAAGGAGTAGAAGAGACTCCCTCACATATGCTGGCGAAAACGTTAGGGATCAGTGCCGCTCGCATCCGCAAAGACTTTTCCCACTTTGGGGAATTTGGCCAACAAGGACGAGGCTACCAGGTAAAAAAACTGACCGTCGAGTTACAACGGATTCTACATGTGGATAATATCTGGCCGCTTGTCATCGTCGGCGTGGGCCAATTAGGCCACGCTTTAGCCATGTATGATGGCTTTCAGGAAAATGGCTTTCGGATCGTTGCCTTGTTCGACAACGATCCGGCCAAGGTAGGCATGACGGTCAACAATGTCCCTATCCAGCACATCGACTACCTGGAAGGAGAAATCCGGCGCCACCAACTTCAGATAGCCGTGCTGGCTGTCCCTGCCTCCCAGGCAGAAGCGATTGCCGACCGCTTAGTGGCGGCCGGTATCAAGGGCATTCTCAACTATGCCAACATCACCTTGCGTCCCCGTCCCGGAGTGATCATCCAACAAATCGATCCCACCATCATCCTACAACACATGACGTATTATTTAGAACAGCCGCGCAATTAGAGAAAACAGGCTTTGTCGCGGCCCAGCCGATTATTGTATAATGAACGCGCTTGTTTCCAGTAGCCGTCTCAATTGGAGACAGCCCTCTTAGGTAGCAATATGCTGGCAGCAAAGGCAAACGATTCCTCCATTGCGGCGCTCGCGGCGCCGGGTGATCGTCTTTGTAAGGTGGGCATCTTAACGAGAGTAACATGGGCTTAACACAGAGAAACGAGGTGAATTATGGCAAGTGGAACGCAGGACAAATTCGGAGCGCGGGCGATTTTAGAAACGCAATCAGGCCCCTTAGTAATATATCGGTTAACAGCGCTAGAGAAAGCCGGTTTAGGCAGCATCTCGCGGTTACCATTTTCTATCCGAGTATTGCTGGAGAATGTATTGCGGGAACAGGATGGTTTCACCATCACCGAAAAGGACGTGGTAAAGCTGGCAGCCTGGAAATCCCAGGAAAAAGAACGCCAGGAAATGCCATATAAACCGGCACGAGTGGTCCTACAGGACTTCACCGGTGTGCCATCGGTAGTGGACTTGGCAGCGTTGCGCTCCGCCATGCACCGATTAGGCGGTGACCCAGCCCGCATCAACCCACACGTGCCTTCCGACCTAATCATTGATCATTCAGTACAGGTAGACTTCTTTGGCGCCAAATATGCGTTGCTTTACAACGCCGAAAAAGAGTTCGGACGCAACAGACAGCGTTATTCATTCTTACGCTGGGGACAAAAAGCATTCGAGAACTTCCGCGTCGTACCGCCGGACACCGGTATCATCCACCAGGTAAACCTGGAATACCTGGGACAGGTGGTCCAGGCACGGAAGATCAACGGAGAAATGGTCGCTCTGCCGGACACGCTGGTCGGCACAGATTCGCACACCACCATGATCAACGGGCTTGGTATTGTCGGCTGGGGCGTCGGCGGCATTGAAGCGGAGGCGGTGATGCTTGGTCAGCCCATCTACATGCTGACCCCAGACGTCGTGGGCGTCAAGTTATACGGAGAATTGCCCCAGGGAGCAACGGCCACCGACTTGGTGTTGACATTAACCCAGATGCTACGAACTCACGGCGTAGTGGGTAAATTCGTCGAGTACTTTGGCCCCGGGGTAAGTCAGCTCAGCTTAGCCGACAGGGCAACTATCGCCAACATGTCACCAGAATACGGCGCAACCATGGGCTTCTTCCCTGTGGATAAGGAAACACTGAATTACCTGGCCAACACGGGCCGCAGCCCTGAGCTACTCGATCGGGTAGAGCGGTACACAAAGGAACAAGGCCTCTTCCGCACCGATGCTACGCCTGCCCCAGAATATTCGGAAGTGCTGGAACTGGACATGAGCACGGTAAAAACCAGCCTCGCCGGCCCCAAACGCCCACAAGACCGCATCATCCTGAAAGACATGAAGAATTCCTTCCATAAGTCCCTGGTTGCTCCCACCAGCCAACGTGGCTTTGCTCTCAAAGAAAGCGATTTAGACCGCAAAGCAATCGTTCGCATGGACGGCGAGAGTTACGAAATAGGCCACGGTGCTGTGGTTATCGCCGCCATCACAAGCTGCACCAACACATCTAACCCTTCCGTGATCATTGGCGCCGGGTTGCTGGCCAAGAATGCTGTGGAACGAGGCTTGACGGTGAAACCGTACGTGAAGACCAGCCTTGCCCCCGGTTCTCGGGTGGTCAAAGATTACTTAGAAGCCGCCGGGTTGCTGCCTTACCTGGAAGCTTTACGTTACCATAT
>WFQT01000516.1 GCA_015486895.1 Anaerolineae bacterium | reverse complement strand
GTTTTTTAGTTTTCGCATCCGCTGGCCCACGTCTTTGTAGTTGGGGTTCTTCTCGGTGATGTTTTGGTAAAGTACGAGTGCTTCCCTTTTTTTGCCCTTTTCTTCTAGGGCGACAGCTTGCTGGTATGTTTTTTCTACCTCGATGTATACCTTCGTGGTTGCCAGACCGGCCTTTGCCATAGGCTGATCTGGATCTTTGTTTATGATTGACTGGTAGAGTTTCGTGGCTTCTTGATATTGCCCGGCGTTCATGGCTTCTTCAGCCTGCTTTAGGGTGGTTACGATGGCGGCCTGCCGGCGCGCCTCTTCCTGGTGTGGTACGATGGTGTTTTGGTAGACATTCGAGCCAATGAAGGCCAAGGCGATGAGCAACAAGGCCAAGATGACGCCGCGGACGATGTTCCCCGAAATGTGAGGCAAATGAGGTCTACGCTTGTTAGAAGAGAGTTCTTTTTTGAGCAAGATCTGTTGCATGAGCTCCCGTAGCTGGTGATCGGTCGGGTGCTCTTTTATTAACTCTTGCAGCCCTGCCTCGGCTTTATCCCATTCCCCCAGTTGGAAGTAGCGTAGGACTTCCTGGTAACGGGGTAATTGTTCTTTTTCCGTCGATTTCTCTTCTACCTGTTCAGATTCTTTTGCCGCCGGTTTCTCTTTTGACTGTTCCGGTTCTTCTTCGATGGAATTGAACATATTGCTGTTATTGAATTCCATGGTACTGTTCCTCTCACATAGTTCTTGTTTGGATAAGTTCAGTGGCCGCCAAAGGTCGACATAAATCGGGGTATCGCCGGCCCTAAAATGACGGCGAACGTCGCTGGGAAAATGAAGATTACGAGAGGTATCATCATTTTGATAGGCGCCTTGCGCGCCTGTTCTTCCGCCCATTGTCGTCGGCGTTCTCGCAGATGTTGCGACTGTGTGTGTAGAACTTGCGTGATGCTCACGCCTAACTTTTCGGCCTGGACGAGGATGGCGACGAAACTGGAGAGCTCTTCCACTGAGGTCCGGCTGACTAAGTGGCGTAAGGCATCGCTCCGACGCACCCCCATGCGAATTTCTCCTAACACGATCTTGAACTCATCTGTCAGCGGGTTGTCCCACTTTTCGGTTACTTTGGTTAATGCTGAGTCCAGCCCTAGCCCTGCATCTACACAGATAGTCAGCATGTCTAAGGCATCGGGTAGTGCTTTGCGCAGGTCGTGTTGCCGTTTCTTTATTTTTCTATTAAGCCAGTATTCTGGCAGATAAAGCCCAATTATGCCGGCGGCGATAGAAAAAGAGAGCCCGCTGATGCCGGGAAACCGCTTTGTCAATATGGGAAAAGCCACGATGATGACAGCGATCGCACTAAGTATCTTTATGCCTAAGAAGTCCAGGGCGTTGAGGTTATGGGGGTTCCCGGCCAGGATTAACTTGTGGCGGATTTTATCGGTGTTACTACTAGGCGCAAGTGTGCCCAAAGTTGATAGTATCGAATGGACTACCGGCTGTAGAATGCGTTCTTGGAGAGGGCGGTTGAGTTGTAATGCTCGCCATTTTACTGGTTGACTGGTGGCATTTTGGAGCCTTTTGGCCAATATATCTTTTTCCGTCCGTTTGCTCATGCCAAGCCAGATGAAAAAGACAGCCAGGCCAATCACGACTCCAATGAATTCGATTAAGGTCTTCGATACTAACGGGTTAGCTGTGTTCATGATGTTTCCTCTAGATATCTACCTGTAACACTTTCTGGATCACAACAAAGCCAACGATGACCATGGTGATTGATGATACTAAGATAATGCGTGCCGGCCCGGGGGTTAATAGTCCTGACATGTAGTCGGGGTTGATGAATGTTAATATCACGCCCAGAACCACCGGCATACCACCAACTACGAAGCCGCTCATTCTCTGCTGGCTGGTCATTACTTTGACTTCTTGCTTCAGCCGGATGCGTTCTTCGATGGTAGCTGCTATGCTACTCAATATCTCGGCCAGGTTTCCTCCCACTTCGCTCTGAATGCCGATGGCGGTGACAACGAGGTCTAAATCGTCGCTTGCCATGCGCTCTACTAAATGTTCTAATGATTCGATCATGCTGTACCCTAAGGTGATCTCTTGTACAACTCGCTTAAACTCCTGTGAACTGGGTGGAGGCATCTCGGAAGTCACAAGCTTCAGGGCGTAAATCGTTCCATAGCCGGCTCGCAATGAGCTGACTAACATCGTTAAGACATTTGTCAATTGCGCCTGGAACTGTTTGCGCCTGCTGGCGTGGCGGCGCTTCAAGTAGAAATTTAATAGTACGTAGATTAGCAGCGCTGTCATAATGCCGAGGCTTAGTTGGTGTAGTACTATTGCGCCTATGATAAAGCTGGCGAACATCGCTCCTACTTGCAAGCCCAACCATTCGCCGGCAGTGTAGTTGTTGATATATGCCAACTCCAATTGCTTTTCTAAGTGCGGCGTTAGCTTAAGCTTGTTCGCTATGGCGTCCAGTGCTTTCGACTTATGCCCCGTTGCCTTTTTCTGTCGCTTGGGCTCTCCTATGCTGATTTCTGCTAAGCGTTCGTCAATCCGCTCCGTGGGCTCGAAGAGCTGCTTGACGCCTACGAAGAATGCTAACACGCCTATGAAGATGGAAAATGCTGCTAATAGAATGACAAGTTGCATTGCTAACCTCCAGAATGCCTTTCCTCTTCCCTCAGCATTCAGTAGCTGGTTTTTGCCTCGCTTTTAGTAAAGGAGGAAAAAAGCGGCCGGGATAATGAGGTAAGGGGCATACGCGAAAGCGTCTTTTCTTGTAAGCTGTTTTGTTAACAAAAAGGCAAGGGCGGCGACACCCCCTAAAATAACGCCATACAGCAAGGCGATGAGGCCAGCAGGAAAGCCCAACAGCACACCTTCTACCGTTGCCAGCTTGACGTCTCCACCGCCTAAAGCGCCTTTCTGAACTACGGCCAGGAGAGTGAAGGCAACGCCGTTCGACAGTCCCCCCAACAGTGCTGATTTCCAGGAAGGGAGGATGCCGGCAGCAATGCCTAGAACAGCCAGGCCGAGAACACCTCCTAATATGGCATTTGGCACCCGCATGTGTTCTAAATCTATTACGGCAAGGCATAGGAAAAGTGCCAGAAGAGCTCCTTTATAGAGTGCGATATATAGTGACGGTTCTACTTTGAGCACCCATAAGAAGAGCAGGGGTGTTAGGATTTCAACGACTGTTTTGCGACCATGCAAGGTGTGACCGCAGGCTGGGCAATGATCGTGGCCTGTAAGAGTGCCCAGTAGAACCGACCGTGACCACGCAGGTAATCGCTGTCCGCATCGTTGGCAGCGGGCACCATCGATCTTGCCGCGGCCGTAATTGTCGGCAAAGATATTGATTGCAATCCCTACCACCCATCCTGTTAATGCAACCAGTAACACTATGACAGATCCGTTCATGACGCTATTCCTCGCAGATCCATCGTACCCTTAGCTGAAAATGCTTGGCTGATCCGGTTGAACAAGCGAGTTGATTCTGTTGTCGTATTCGATGGCTGACCAGGGTTCCTTTCGGCGGCGACGAGGTGAGCCAGATGCCGGATTTGCTTGCCGACTTTGCTGTTTTTGTCGCTTAGTACAAAGGGAATGCCATTATTGCCGGCACCGTTTACTAAAATTTCATCATCTTCAATCGTCGCATAGAAACTGAGTTGCAACGATTCGGCAATGCTTGTTGCATCCACACCACCTTTGAGGTTCATTCGATTCATGATCAATCGTACCTTGGACATGTTGAACTTGTTTCGACTCGCTGCTAACAGGAAATGCATTGTTCGGTTCAGTGCCGGAAAGGTCGGTTGAGTGATTAGGAACAAAATGTCGGCTGCAGCCAGAATGGGACCAGTATGAGGATCCGACAAGCTTCCCACATCGACGATGACTGTGTCGAATTGATCTCGTACCATATCCAGAACTTGTATTATTTCATGGGGGAAAGCTATGCTGTTGTCATAGCTTTCCCCGTTCAGAAGGATCTGCAAACCGCTAGTGTGGACTTGCATCGCTGCCAAGATTTCGCCTTTCTCGCCAATTTGATGCTTTTGGACTAACCTGTCAATTGTCTGTTTCGTGTTGATATTCAGAAAAGTGCGAATGTCTCCCGGCATAGAACTCCCTTCTACTAACAAGACTTGTTGCTGTTCGTAGACTTGTAGACTGAGAGCTAAATTTACGGATAGGGTTGTTACGCCCATGCCACCTTTGGCGCTGAAGACTGCGATGACGGTGCTTTCTGCTGCTGTGGGTTGGTTTGACTGGTTGGCTAACTTTTGCAGGCGTTTTTTCTCAAGCTGATATGCTTTTTTAATGGTTTTTAGTGTTTCTTTTTCCTCTAAGGGCAAGTTGACAAAGCCATTGGCCCCGGCTAGCAAAACTTCTCGCGCTAATTCTAAGTCGTCAATGGGTACAGTTGTGATGATGACCTGTTCCGGAAAGGCTTCCCTCACTTCCTGTACCAGATCTGCCAAGCGATCCGTAATAGTATGGTCGATGAACAACACATCGCTCCGCCGCTGGTGGACCATGGCGATGACTTCATCTGCTCTCGTGCTGTGCCCGACGATGTCGATATCTAGGTCATTGTTTCCTATCCGATATAGTTGGTTTACCACTTTCTCGTTACGGCTAAGCAGGAGCAGACGAATGCTGGCCCGTGATTTACGTGTCATGTTTCTCCCTTTTACCCCTTTATGCGGCTAAAGTAAGCAGGCTATTTTCCTGGTACGGGCGTGGGCAACCCTGGAATGCTTACTGGGGGAGCCGCTTGTTCTAAACCGTAAACATCAAAAATGTAAGGTAAGTCTACCCCATCTGTCATAGATTCCGCATTGTCGTCCGGTGAGCGCAATGCAAATTCCATAATGGCACCGCTGTCCTTCAGATATTTGATGGTTAACGCGTCTTGTGGCGAGACGGCGAAGAGCAGTGCCCTGCCTATAGTGGTTGCCGTTTTGATGTTTGTCTTTGCTTTATTCAAAGTAGAGGGCGCTATAATGGCACGTATGACCAGGTTTTGCATGGCGTCTATGGTTACCTGACTATTCCCGTTTATTGTGTTTCCAGTGTTCAGGGTAAACAGAATATCCACGTGGTCACCAGGACTAAGTGCACCAACGCTGCTGAGCAGGTCACTTGCTGGTAAGGCGATGATAACGTGCTTCCGAGGAATGTTAATGCCAATGGCGTTGATCTGTTTAGTCGGTGCGATGAGCCGGTCTCGGACTATGATCTCTGAGGCTATGGCATCTTGTGTTAATATTTTACCGTAAACATCGTTGACATTGACAATAGCTCCTTTCGGTAATAGGTTCAGGGGTACCTCTTTAATGGTGACCATGTCGGGGGCGATGACTACATTATGGGGGATATCCACTTTGGCTACGACGACGGCCAGTTGTTGGCTTTTAGCTTGGCCTGCTTGAATTGCCGTGGCCATGCTCAGCGCTTTGATGGTCATTACCGTTGCTAT
>WFQT01000515.1 GCA_015486895.1 Anaerolineae bacterium | reverse complement strand
TCACCCATTTCTTCAATCCTCCCCGTTACATGAAATTACTGGAATTTGTTGCCGGTGAAGACACGGATCCGGAAGTGGTGGCGTTCATGAAGGACTTTGGTGAGAACACCTTGGGCAAGGGAGTTGTGTTTGCCAAGGATACCCCTTCGTTCGTCGCTAACAGGATTGGCGTGTTCACCATGATGGCTACCATCTGGGCGATGCTCGAAGACGAGCTTGAGGTTGATGAGGTAGATTACATCGTCGGCAGGCCCATGGCCCGGCCTAAGACGGCGACTTTCGGAACGTCCGATCTGGTGGGCCTCGATACGGTGGTTCACGTGGTGAACAATCTGTATGATGTGGCCTGGGGTGATGAGCAGCGGGAGAAGTTTTTGATACCTGAGTTTACCCAGAAGATGATGGAGATGGGCCTGCTGGGCAAGAAGAGCGGTGCCGGGTTCTACAAAAAGGCCAAGGATGAAAAAGGGAAGACTGTTCGGCTGGTAATCGATCTGAAGACATTGGAATACAGGCCAGTAAAGGAGTATTCCTACTACTCGGTGGACGACGCTAGAGGCCAGCGAGATCCGGGCAAGCGGATGAAGACGTTGTGCTCTGGAGATGATAAGGCGGCCAGGTTCGCATGGCGAGTCACCAGGGACATGCTGGTCTATTCAGCCAACCGGCTCTTCGAGATCGCCGACGACATTGTAAACATAGACAATGCGATGAAATGGGGTTTCAACTGGGATATTGGACCCTTCGAGACGTGGGATGCCATCGGTGTGCAGGAGTCGGTGGAGCGAATGCAGAGTGAAGGGATTGAGGTGCCCTCCATCGTGATGGATCTCCTGGAGAAAGGGTACGGCCGGTTCTACATCACGGTAGGCGGGAAGAAGTATTACTTCGATTTCAACGATTATGAGTACAAACCGGTGCCCACCAGCCCTGATGTAATTTCCATCAAGTCTCTGAAGGAGAAAGGCCGGATCATTGAGGAGAACAATTCTGCCTCCCTGATAAACATGGGCGACGGCGTGGGCTTGGTGGAGTTCCACACCAAGATGAACTCCACCGACGACCAGATCATCGAGATGCTAAACCGGGCGGTGGATATGCTGGAGGATGATAAGCTGGAAGGGCTCGTCGTCGGGAGCCAGGGTAGGAACTTCAGCGCCGGTGCAAACATTTTCATGATCCTGATGGCGGCCCAGCAGAAGCAATTTGACATGCTGGAGCAGGTTGTTAAATCGTTTCAGAATGTAAATATGCGGATGAAGTATGCTCCAAAACCGGTGGTGGTGGCACCTTACGACCTGACGCTGGGCGGCGGTGCGGAAATTACAATGCACTGCAGCAAAGTGCAGGCACATATCGAAACTTACATGGGCCTGGTGGAGGTCGGTGTGGGATTGATCCCCGGCGGCGGCGGCAACAAGGAGGTTTACCTACGATCCTACGGTGAGATCCCGATTCCGGATGACCCGCTGAAAGTGCCCCAGCACGCGCTTCAGGCAGCGGCCCATGCTCTACAGCTCATTGGGATGGCGAAGGTGGCCATGGGTGCTAAGCAGGCGCGGGATTGGGGGCTATTGAGGCCCGTTGATAACATCACGATGAACAGGGACAGGTTGATTTACGATGCGAAGCAGACGGTGCTGGCAATGATCCAGGAGGGGTTTGAGCGAAGATACCCATTGCAGGAGATTCCGGTGGCCGGGCGCGAGGGTATCTCCTCGCTGACCATGGGCATTCACAACCTGCGCTACGGTGGCTATATCTCCGAGTATGATGAGTTCATCACTCGTAAGCTGACCTTTGTCCTTTCTGGTGGCGACGTGCTGCCGGGCACAACAGTGTCGGAGCAATACTTGCTCGACTTGGAGCGGGAGGCGTTCCTGAGCCTGTGTGGTGAGGAGAAAACGCGCGATAGACTACAGTACATGTTGAAGACGAACAAACCGCTGAGGAACTAAGTCCCCGACGGCATGGATTATCATAGGCCCGCGTCAGATGGCGCGGGCCTTTTCGTTTTTGGGCGCACTCCAACTTGCGTTGCGCATTTGCTCTGGCTGCCGGAGGCTATAGGAAGAGCGGAGCAATTCGCCGGAACTGTGGATCGTCTCTCTTGTATCTTGACCCTCATTTGGCCCCATGCCTTCCCTACACATTTTCTCTTTTCCCTTCGATTATGACCCCACCTATCGGGAAAAGAGCTGGCCGAGGCGATCCGAACCGTCGCCGGAGGTGGAGCGCTCATCGAGCCTTCCGTGGCGAAAAAGGTCGTGGCAGAATTTGCCCGTCTCTCGCCGAAGCGCCGTTCGACAACACCTGTGCTGGCGGAGCCGCTTTCGGAGCGCAAGAAAGAGATATTGCGCCTCATAGCCCAGGGACTGAGCAACCACGAGATAGCGGAGCGGCTTTTCCTGGCCGAGGGAACCGTTAAAAGGCATGGTTCATCTCAAAGCGAATCGATCTTTACAAATAGGGCAGAAAAAAGCCACGGAAAAGCACGGAAAGACACAGAAAAGGCTGAATACAGAGGACATTCAGTGAAATTCCGTGTTATTCTGTGGCCTGGCTCGCTCTGAAGTTCAGAAGATTTGCAAACATGTGAAAAGGCCCTTTTGAACCACGCCCGTTAAAAATTACGTTACCTTCATCTTACAGAAGACCGGCTCCAGGGACAGACCCAGGTGGCGATTCTGGCGAAAGAGTGGGGATTGGTTTGACATTGCGTGAGTGCTAGGGCAAAAGTAATGATAGCGCACAAAAATTTTGTGGTGAGCATCACTTCCAGAAAACGGGGGAGCGACGCCTATGATTTTTCAACGCTAAACTAACCTGGACAAGCCAGGACCAAAAAAACTCAACGCCAAGTCGCAAAGAGTTTCTATGTTCTCTCTTCGCACCTCCTCTCCTTTTACAT
>WFQT01000514.1 GCA_015486895.1 Anaerolineae bacterium | reverse complement strand
GGGAAAAGCAAGTGAGTGCAATGGCAGAAACCACGAAAGGAACACCACAGCAGGAAGAACAATCGACTATGGGGTATCCTTGGCGTATTTTAATCGCTGAGGATGAGCTGAATCTCCGTGAGTTGTTGGCGCTTTCCTTGGGGAAAGCAGGTTACACCGTGAAAGCCGTGGCTGATGGCCAGGAACTTCTGGATGTGATGGATGAGTTTAAGCCGGACATCATCTTGCTGGACATTATGATGCCGAAGTTGGATGGCTTTGCTACTTTGCAGGAAATCCGCCGCCGATCTGATGTGCCGGTGGCTATGCTAACCGCATTGGGCAATGTCGAGGACGTGGTGACTGGCTTTGAGTTGGGAGCGGATGATTACATCACGAAACCGTTTACCTTCAAGGAGGTACGGGTGCGGATGGAAGCCATCATGCGCCGCATTGCCTGGGCTAAAATGTCCCCGACGCCGGTAATCGTCACTGTTGGGGACGTGATGGTGGACAACGAACACCACGAAGCCTGGGTACGTGGCAAGAAAGTAGAACTCACACCGATTGAATTCCAGTTGTTGCAATACCTGATTAACCATGCTGGGAAGCCTGTGGCTAAAGATCAGCTTTTCAGGGATGTGTGGGGCTATGAATTCGTGGGCGGCACTAACTTGGTGGAAGTTGGCATACGGCGCTTGCGCACGAAAATCGAAGAGGAGCCTTCACGACCGTATTACATTCGCACAGTACGAGGCGTTGGCTACAAATTCTGGATGGGAAAGGAATGATCGCTCATGTGCAGGGGATCGTTGTCGCTAAAGAGGACAATCATCTATCGGTCTCCTTGGGTCCCATTGCACTGAATGTGTTTGTTCCTTCTTCTCTACTGGCGTCTGTACAGGTCGGTGAGAAAATTCTCCTTCATACTCATTTGCACATTCGCGAGAGCGAGTGGTCACTCTTTGGCTTCCGGGAAGTTGAAGAGCGCACTTTTTTTCGCCTGTTGTTGGATGCTCCTGGCGTTGGACCAAAGTTGGCCTTAAGCGCTTTGTCTACTCTTTCTCCTGCAGCCATTACTCGTGCCGTTCAACAGGAGCAGCCGGCGCTTTTGACGCAGGTGCCTGGTATCGGCAAGAAGAGCGCCGAGCGCATCGTTTTCGCCTTGAAGGACAAACTGCCGCTAAGAGAAGCTGTTACCGAGCTTTCTCCTTTAGCTGAAGTGGACATGGAAGTGGTAGAAGCGTTGACGACGTTAGGCTATAGCGTTTTGGAAGCACAACGAGCAGTGCAAGGCTTACCGGCAGATTTGACCACTCTGGAAGATCGCTTGCGGGCGGCGTTGAGCCGTTTAGCCTAAGTTCTGGACTCTGGCGTTTTTCGTTTTAGCCACAGATAGACACAGAATCGCACAGATTTAGGTCGAAAAGCAAGGGAAAATCTGTGTTAATTCGTGCCATCTGCGGTGAAAATAGCCTGATCAGGACGAAAACGTCATTTTCGTCAGGCTTCAGTTGAGAAAATGGAAGGGCTTGGGGCGCATTCCTGGCTGGTCGCGAGGACTTGCTCGGCTATGTTGAACGGGAACCTGTAATGGGGTCATGATGCCGACAATGGTTATTGGTGTGGCTGGAGGGACTGGCTCTGGCAAGACGACGGTGGCGCAGCGGATTGTGACCGCAGTGGGGAAGGAAAACATTGCTTATCTTCCTCACGATGCCTATTATTACGATTTGAGTTGCTTGCCACCAGAAGAGCGGGCCGCGCGCAATTTCGACCACCCTGATGCACTGGAAAACGACCTGTTATTACGGCATTTGCAAGCGTTGCGTCGGGGCGAGACGATAGAGATGCCGGTCTACGATTTCAAAACCCACACCCGACGGCCAGAAACGATTTCCATCGGGCCGCATCGGCTGGTCCTGGTGGAAGGTATCCTCGTTTTTGCTGATGCTCGCTTGCGGGAGGCCATGGACCTGAAGATTTTTGTGGACACCGACGCTGATATCCGTTTCATCCGTCGTTTGCAGCGGGACATTGCCGAACGGGGCCGAACTATGGCATCTGTTATCAAGCAATACCTGGAAACAGTGCGTCCTATGCATTTAGAGTTTGTGGAACCGAGCAAGCGCTATGCCGACATTATTATTCCCGAGGGGGGCTTCAACATGGCTGCTTTAGACATGGTAATTGCCCATCTGCGGGGTGTTTTGACTAAATAGGCCACGCCCTAATAACCCAGTCTCTTTTTCTTAGGGTAAGTGCCTTGTTTGTACCTCTCCTCTAATCTCTTATCTCTCGCAACAGTGCTGTGAGCTGCTCTGCCTGCACGTAGCCGACCACCGTGATCTCTTGTCGTTTCACTCCGGTGACTTCTGCTACCGCGTTGCGGATGTCCATTGCTAATTGTACGGCGATGGGGCAGATGGGAGAAGATGGGCGGAATTTATAATGCACTGTCCCATCTTCCCTCACAATCAGGTCCTCAATGAGCCGCATGCGGATGACATCGGCTCCGGTTTCCGGATCGATGACCATTTTTAGCCGCCAGGTGATCATCTCTTTGAGTTCTTCCGGTGTCAGGTTACTGTTTGAACTCGTCATCTCCGTTGTCATTGTTACTTTGCCTTATCTTACTTGGCTAACTGAGCGCGAATTTTGTGCCATAACGATTCCATGGCCTTGCTTACTGAGTGCTCCGGCGCGTACTCGGTGACTGGTTTCCCAGCCACCATGGCCTCGGTGACCACCGTGTCGAAAGGAATAATGCCAACCAGCGGTAGGTTGGCCTCTTTGCAATAGTCGGCAATTTCTTGGGTGCGCTTCGGATTGATGTCCGCTTTGTTGATAGCAACCATGGTGGAGATGTTGAAATGTTCGGTGGTGGCATGTGCTCGTTCTAGATCGTGCACGCCGGAGACGGTAGGCTCCACCACGATGAGGACCATATCTGTGCCTGCGGCTGCTGAGATGACCGGACAGCCAATACCCGGTGGCCCGTCCACAAGGACATAATCCCGCTTTTGATCTAATGCCAGAAGGCGCGCTTCCTGTTTGACTAGAGTGACCAGTTTGCCTGAATTTTCTTGCCCGGCGAACAGATGGGCGTGTAACAGCGGTCCGAAGCGGGTGTCGGAGCGAAACCATTGGCCGACCACCGGTGTAGGAAGCGAGATAGCTTCTACTGGGCACTGGTAATAACAGGCACCGCAGCCGTCGCAAGCGATCTTATCTACGGTGTACATTCCATCGATAACGTTGATAGCGTCAAAACGACATACCTCTGCGCAAATGTTGCAGGAAATGCACTCTTTGCTGTCAATTTCCGCAATGACACCACTGCTGAAGTCGTGTGTTTCCAACACGGTGGGTGAGAGCAGCAGGTCTAAATTGGAAGCGTCCACATCGGCGTCCGCCAGCACGATTGTGCTTTCCTGGGCGGATAAATGGGCTAACGAGGCGGTGACGCTGGTCTTGCCGGTGCCCCCTTTGCCGCTGAGAACTACCAGTTGCTTCATGACCGTACCTCCTGCTCGATTCGCTGATAAAGCTCGGTGAATGCCTGTTTGTAAATGGGGCGTATTTCTACGAGGGGAACGCCGTTGGAATACGCCTCGGCGATCCGCCGATCCATGGGAATGCGCAGTAATATCGGTACATCGTTTTCCCGGCAAAAGCGCTCTACGCTGTCGTCGCCGATGCCATCGCGGTTGATGACCACACCTGCTGGCAAGCCAATTTCCTCCTGAGCTACTTGGACCGCTAATTTTAGATCATGGAGGCCAAAAGGTGTTGGCTCGGTGACCAGCAGTACAAAATTGCTCTTGCGCATGGACTCTACCACCGGGCAGGAATTCCCCGGCGGTGCATCAATGATAATTGTGCGTCCGGCGGGTAGTCTATGATTGATTTCGCGAATGAGAGGTGTTGCTGACGCTTCGCCTACGTTGAGCACGCCGCGCATGAATGCCATGGGCGGCTGTGCTACGGTACCTGTTTCGATGACGCCTACCTGGTTTTTCTCCTCGTAAATGGCGTTTTCTGGACAGACCAAAGTGCAGCTACCGCATCCATGACATAGCTCCGGGAACACCATGACGTGTTCACCAAGCACTGCAATGGCGTGAAACTGGCATACTTCAGCGCATTGGCCGCAGTAAGTGCACTTGGCCTCATCCACCTGTGGAATCGGTAGGCCAAAAGGCTCGCTCTGCTGGATTTTGGGCCGTAGGAAAAGGTGACCATTGGGCTCTTCGACGTCAGCATCTACGTATAAGAGCGAGCCATCGGCGAATTGTTCCGTTTCGACCAGGGAGAGGGCCAGGCTTACCGCGACGGTTGTCTTGCCGGTGCCTCCTTTGCCGCTGGCGACGGTTATGATCATCTCACCGACCCCAACGGCCGCGTCCTCGGCCTCGACCGCGACCCATACCGCGTCCGCCGCCCATGCCGCGTCCGCCGCCCATGCCGCCCATGCCGCCTGTGCCGCCAGGATACTGCACTGAGCCGGTGGCTGTGCTGGCTTCTGCTAACTGCCCGGCTTTGACGGCCTCCACGGCCTGACGCACCGTGACGCCGCGAGTTGTGTACATCTTGATCCCGGCCGCGGTTAACGATTGATAAGCATTGGGGCCGAAATCACCGGTGATGGCCGCTTGCACATTGTGGCTGCTAAGGAACTGTGCTGCCTGGACAGCGGCTCCGCCACCGGCCGTGTTGCCGGGGTTGGGAATTGCTTCCCAGGTCATATCCTCGCTGTTGACAATGATAAAATACGGTGCTCGCCCAAAACGAGGTTCTAAAGCGGCATCAATGCTTGTTGCTGTTGCTGAAACTGCGATTCTCATAATGTGTATCCTCCTTGGTTCTAACGTTCTCTATTTGTGGAAACTTCGGAAGTCATGTGTCCTATCCGACTTTAGGGTGGTCGGTCATTGGGAAACGTCCCCGTTGGCATGATAAACGGCTGCTAACCGCTCAATGAGGGCGGTCGTTTCTAATAAACGTGCCATGAGTATGTCCAGGGCAATTTCTCCCTGCCGGGTAATGCTGTACAGTCGTCGTCGTGGCCCACGCTGCGATGTTTCCCATCGTGATGATACTAGGCCTTCTTCTTCCATGCGCCGCAGCAGACGATAAATGACGCTATGGACGGAAGATTGGCGGGGAAGCCCTAATTTGGGTAGCTCCGCCGCCAAGATATAGCCATAGTTTTCTCCCCGGCGCAGTAAGAGTAGCAACCCTATGCGCAAGAAGCGTCCCATTCGCCGGGGGGGCTGGTTTTGACTTTTCCGTTGTCCATTGCCCACCTTTATATCCTCCTACGAAAGGAAGCTTATCATGCTATGTACATATTGTCAATAGTGGTGATCATCGATCAGTTGGTGCTTGGGGTGGAGATAGTCCTTTTGGGCGCTTTGTCCTTGTGTGGTAAAATGGTGTATTGGTAGTTGAATAGAGAATTTTTGTACGCTGGGCAAGGATACTGATGCCGAGTCGCAGAGTTATCATGAGCCTGCGGCCTGCCTGTGCGGGCACGCAGACAGGCACACCACAGCGGGTGAAAATAAGAGCAAAGCGCGGGAGACGGCAGGTAGGCTGCTCTGTCGGGTCGGGGAGAGATTATGCAAACAGGTGCGAATCACGTCCTTGATGGAGCCTGGGGCTACGTCGCAGCCAACCTGCCCTACGGCTAAACGACACACTCCTAGGATTGGGGCCGGGGGGCCATTTTCAGGGGAGATTGTTAGATATGTCTATTGGTTCCATTGTAACCATCGTATTGCAGCTTATTTTCTTGGAGGGGATTCTCTCCATTGATAACGCTGCTGTATTAGGTGCCATGGTGGTGCACTTGCCTAGCGATGCGCCAATTCCTTGGCCAGAGCCGCTGGCGCATTGGCACCATACCATGCATGATTTTTTTGGCCATCAGCGGCAAGCAGCATTGAAAGTGGGCCTCTTAGGCGCTTACGTTGGCCGGACGATCATGCTTTTCTTTGCCTCGCTGATTATCGCCAACCCCTGGTTGCGGCTGTTGGGTGCTCTCTATTTGATCAAACTGACTGCTGACCATTTCGGTGCCTTGGCGGAAGCTTCAATGCGCCAAAAAGCTATGCCCGTTGCCGAGGAAGACACACCTGTGAAGACGCGGGGGAAGAAATTCTGGAGCGTGGTCGTTGCGGTGGAGTTGGCCGATTTGGCGTTTAGCTTAGACAATGTGGTAGCGGCGGTGGCCCTTTCGAATGAGTTTTGGGTGGTGGTACTGGGCGTAGCTTTGGGCATTCTGGTAATGCGTTTCGCTGCCGGCATTTTCTCTTTCGTCGTGGAAAAAGAGCCAATATTAGTGCATGCTGCTTATCTCTTGATTTTGAATATTGGCATTGAACTGATTATCGAGGATTTCATACATATGCCAGTTGGCGATATTACTAAGTTTACCGTTTCTTTGGTAACGCTGCTGGTGGTCTGGCTGTACGGCCGCTGGCGGTTCTTGCACTTTATTGATCCGCTTTTACTGCCTATTGGCCGTCTATTGGGTTTGCTGGACTTTGTCTTAAATTGGCTTTTCTATCCTGCTACCTGGTTGGTGGGGCGGGTTAGCATCCGCTTGCGGAGTGTCTTTTCTCTGGTTAAAAGTGGGGAGATGTCTTGATGTTGTACTCAAGGAACCAGGGCCGTTGTTGAGGAAGGAGCGATTAGACCGTTTACTGGTGCGCCGAGGGCTGGTTGTTAGTCGTGAGGAAGCGCAGCATTTGATCATGGCCGGCTATGTGTCTGTCAATGGCCAGAAAGCGGATAAATCGGGGCGACAGGTGCCTGTTGATGCCGAGGTGGTGATCAAAGAGCGGATGCCTTATGTCAGCCGGGGGGGGGTGAAACTGGCTGCAGCCCTGGATGCTTTCTCTCTAAATGTGGCAGGCCTGATCGCGGCGGACATTGGTGCTTCTACCGGTGGCTTTACCGATTGCCTGTTGCAGCACGGGGCGATGCGAGTCTATGCCATCGATGTTGGCTATGGCCAGATTGCTTGGAAGTTGCGGCAGGACCCGCGCGTGATCCTCATGGAACGCACTAATGTTCGCTATCTGGAGTCGTTGCCGGAGCCAGTGGATATCGTGGTCGTGGATGTCTCTTTCATCGGTCTGGATCTGGTGTTGCCAATTGCAGTGCGTTTTCTAAAACCGAGCGGGTGGTTGGTGGCGCTGATTAAGCCGCAATTTGAGGCTGGCCGTCAATATGTGGGCAAAAAGGGCATCGTCCGCGACCCGGCAGTGCATCGCTCGGCCGTGACACGCACGCTGGCCACGGCCGAAATGCTGGCGTTGGGCTTGCGTGGTGTGATTCGCTCCCCTATCCGGGGTGCAAAGGGTAACGTGGAGTTTTTGGCGGTGTGGGGTAACGGCGTGGAAGCGGGGGTTTGCCGGGATACAGTCATTGAAGATCTCTTTTCGTCTGGAATCTAAGTATAGGCATGCCTCGTCCCTACTTTAGCGGTACCCTGGAGTCTGGCGAAAATGACGTTTTAGGCTCGATCTAACTATCTTTACTGCAGATTGCACAGATTGACACAGATTTTACTTTGTTTTTGGACCCAAATCTATGTTTTTGTGTGGCTAAAATAAGAAACATCAGAGTCCTGGGTATCATTGAGATGATCTGCCTGGCGGGATGTTCGGCGGTACGCCTTGAGCCCCAAATTTATTCGCTGGACAAGGGAATGCTGAGCAGTTATTAGAGGAGAGGAGAACCTTGTCGGAGACGCAGGAAAAGGCGATCCTGATTTTGCAGCAAGGTAGCCAGGGGGGACGGCGCTGGTATCTTAG
>WFQT01000513.1 GCA_015486895.1 Anaerolineae bacterium | reverse complement strand
CTGGTTGCCCGCCCTACCGCCGGTCGGGAATTGCCTCACTAAACATGAAGCTCACCCTGCCCCGAAGATGCTGGAAATATATTCAATTAAGTTGCATTATACAGATGAGTGACAAACGAGTCAAGAATTGGACAACGACAAGTAGATTGAGGCTCTCATAGAAAACACAGTGCTGTTCCTCGACAGTTGAGCTAAACGCAAACTATCTTATTCGATGCTCGGTAAATGTGCTTGAAGCGACATGATGGCCTATGGAGATGGTTCAAGACGATCTTCTTGCCACGCTGCGAGTATGTGAAACCTGCGCGAGTGAGATGTTTGTCTTAGGTTCCGTGCTGAGACGACGTCTATCCCGCCAGCAGTTACACGGTACATTATAACTCTTTCAGAGACTAAATGTAAGGTGTTAGGCCAGCGGCTATCGCTGGGGTTCGCTTCTTCGATAATCTTGGGTGAACCGTTGCCCATATATCCCACGTCCATCCCCCCTCCAAGCCTGAGAAGGGGGAAGCGAAGCTTGAGGGAGAGGTCGCTGCCCACTCGCCGCGCGGCTGAAAGCGCTGTTTGCCGGACAACCTAAACAACGTGGCGCAGCCGGTTTGGAGGAGTGACATCCAAGAAAGAATTGGCGCTGTCGCTTAGTCTTCTGCAATTCTCGAAAGGAGGTATGATATGGAAACACTTCCCTGTCCCAATGCGGAGCACGTTCACCATGCAATGGAGATTTGCAACCTCGCCAGGAAGTTTTCGTTCCTTACTGCCTGGCCCATGCACATGGCCGCGACCATAGCGCTTATCTTGGCGTTTCTGGTGACCCTGGCCGAATATCGGTTGAGCCCCGGCAGAGGCTATTTCCTTGACCCTACCATTGCGGATATCTTGTTCTTAGGGTTTATTGTCCTGTGGATCTTCGAGCGTCCGTTGAGAAACAAAGCTGACCGTTCCCCGGCGATGCCGATGTTCAGAAACAGTCTTAGTAATGGCAATAGATTCCCCTCCGCAAAAGTGATGATCGGCTCTGCCACCGCAGCCACCGCGGGCTTATCCGTGGAGGAAGTCCACGACGCCGTCGAAAAACTGAAATCGGCCGGGTTCGTCACAGGGAGGAAAAACGAGAGCACTGTCTTCGCTAACCTCACAAATTTAGGGCGCAACGTGTTCTGAGCTTACTGGAAACAGTTGAAGCGTTGCCAAGGGTAAACAGAAACCACGTCCGATAACGAGAAATCCCCGGCCAGTCGTGCTGCAGATGCTACTGATGCTGTGATCGCTGGGGCTGGCCCCCAAGAAAGAAAACTAAACAACTTGTCAATCGTCATCAACAAACTCCATTCCTATCATCGTAGCATTACTTCTCAAGTCTGCGATCCTCAATCTTGTATAGAGATTTTCATCCGCTGTTCTACGCCTGTCTGCGTGCCCGCACAGGCAGGCCGCAGGCCCATGCCGGCTCCCTTGCAGCAGGCGATGAAGTACGCTGCCGCGCCGAGGATCGGAACGATCACAATCATCAGTGCCCAGATTGCCCTGGCCGTGTTGCTCATCTTGCGCCGCGCCAGAGAAATCAATGCCAGGATCGCCAGCACGATCCAAGGCAGAATGATACTTACCCGCAACTTTGCGCCGCACAAAACGTTCCCCTCTAATTTGACACCTCATCGCAACTATGATACATACCAAGTATGTAATACATACGGAGTATCTATCATGCTGAAACACGCCATCTTAGGACTGTTAGCCGAAGAACCGAGACACGGCTACGAAATCAAAACCGAATTCGAGAAAATGTTGGGCAATACCTGGCAGCTCAATATCGGCCAGGTGTACAGCACGCTGGCCCGGCTGGAACGCGACGGTCTTGTGGAATCGGAAGAAATATCCCAAGAGCGGCTGCCAAACCGCAAAGTCTATTCTTTGACCGCTGCGGGACGTGCAAAACTACGAGAATGGCTCGACGAGCCCACTCTCCTGCCGGTCAGGCTCAAAGTGGAGTTCTTTCTAAAACTGCTGATCGCCCGGCGTGCGAGCACAGAGGACATCATGCCGATACTCTGGCGACAACGGCATGCTTATATGCAAGCGATGGCCGATTTGAACGAGCTATTCAGTGGGGCAACGGAGAGTAAGCTTCGCCTGTTGGCCGAAGGCTTGCTACTCCACCTCGATGCGGATTTGAAATGGTTGGATCTCTGCGAGAGAACGTTTGATAGTACAAAAACAACGAGAAAGGAAAAGTGACTATGCCTCCGGTAGTGAAAGCAAGCAATTTACGAAAAGTGTATCGCACAGATGGCGTTGCGGTGCATGCCCTCAACGATATTGATCTCCTTGTGGAACGGGGCGATTTCGTGGCTGTCATGGGGCCTTCTGGGTGCGGCAAATCTACCCTTCTCCACCTCCTGGCCGGCTTGGAACGGCCAACCGAGGGAGAGATCACGGTGGACGGCCATCACATCAACGGCATGAACGAATCGCAGCGCGCCGTACTCCGCCGCGAGACCATCGGCTTCATCTTCCAGGCTTATAATCTCATCCCGAACCTGACCGTAGCGGACAACGTGGAGATGCCGAGCTTGTTGGCAGGGCACAATCTCAAGGATGCAGCACAGAAAAGGAACGCTCTCTTGGATACTCTGGGTATCGCGGACAAAGCGAACGCGTTCCCTAGCCAGCTTTCCGGGGGACAGCAACAGCGCGTTGCCATTGCCAGAGCGCTCATCAACGATCCCACTTTGCTCCT
>WFQT01000512.1 GCA_015486895.1 Anaerolineae bacterium | reverse complement strand
CACAAGTACAGTATGATCTAAACGGCCTAATGAACGCAGCCCGGCTAGGACAGGTCGACTTTACCGAGGAAGAGCTCCGTCACATCCTCGACCCCAAAGATATCTGCAGCGAAGACTTCTCCAGCGAAACCTTCCGCGTCCTCAAAGAAAAAGAAACCCGCCTCTACGGCGAATACCGCACCAAACGCCTGGTCCTCGAAGCGTGGGACGCACTAGCAATGGAAGGGAGCTGATAGGACGGTGAAGGTTATTACTCGCTTAAGAAAGATGCTGTATCGAAGGGGCGGGTGGCTTGCCGACTCTGTTCTAGAGTTGATTCTTTCATTGTCATATGAGCTTCGGCTAAGATGTCAGCCGGTTCTCCTAAGCCAGTCGATTCGGAGGAAGATGAGTCAGCACTTGACATCGAGAGTTGGGTGCTACCTCATGGACGGCTGGACCTACTTGGTAATCATCCTTGCAGTACTCGTTTTGTCAGACATTTTCTGGAAGTGGAGTAATTCAGCCGCGGCTGTAGCAGGGGCCTCTCTTCTGAAAGCGCTTTTAGAACGGGCTCTTCAGATATTTCTCCCTTTGATAGGGTTCTTGGTGCCCTTGTTTATACTCGTGTTTGGCTCGCTGAGAGACAGACTAGGGCCACATCTTACTGACCATGCTGTCAGAAAGCTTGGATTGTTCCAGTTACTAGCAGCCGGTATTGTGCTTGGCGCACTACTTGGGATGTGGCTTAGTCTCTGGGGCAATGTAGATCTGACAGCCGAGGGGGGTGCTGCGTCCATGTTTCTGGTACGAACAACCGTTTGGCTACTTGCTTGGTACGTATTTTTTCTTGGGTACCTAATTCTATGGCTTTGGAGAATGCTGCGCCTTCTAAACACAGAAAGCGCGTTCAGCTTCCTAGTGCCTTTTGTTACGAGAGGTTTCAATGCTTGGTGCCAGAACCAGGAGCGCGCCATGATCGCTGTTTCGGAAATTGATGCTTTCTATCAGAGTATCGGCGTTAAAATGATCCCTTTTTCCTCACTTGGGAATCCTATAGTCATAGCCCATCGATCTGGCCAGCTAAAAGACGTGCGCTTGTGGAGGCTCGGGAATACTGTCAGGCAGCTACTGCCGGACAAAAGGAATCAACTTATAATTACAGCGTGGCCTTTTCACTACACCGAAAGAGGCAGCCCCTTAGTTCAGGCCAAGAAGGGATTCGATCTCGATGAGCATTCTGCCAATCGTTTAAGAC
The DNA here is from genome assembly GCA_015486895.1 of Anaerolineae bacterium. GTDB lineage: Bacteria > Chloroflexota > Anaerolineae > JAADDB01 > JAADDB01 > S014-12. The sequence continues at coordinate 2,535 of WFQT01000512.1, read as the reverse complement.
AATGCTTTGTGCTCTCAAGGAGAGTGCTGAGGACAACGCGTCTCTCTGGACCTGTGGTGTTTGATCTGTTAACGGAACAAGCCCGCGTTTCTGCTAAAAGCCAAGATAGGTGTGCGTTTCAGAAGTGGCTCGATGCCTTCATACCCCTGATGAAAATTGCAAAGAAACATGAACTCGGGTCGCTACCAGATTTTGCGGGTCGTGCGCTGAGTCATTTAGTGGAGGAGGTTTCAAAGAGTGGGGATAAAGTGATTGTTTCCACCTTATCCTACTGGTTGTACAGACAGGCTTTGGCAACATCCCACCAAGGCGACAATTTCGGGTTTGAGGGTTACCTCCACCTCCTACAGTGGCAATTCCGCTGCTCACTATTTGCAAACAACAAGTTCGGAGCAGACCGGGCGGTTTATTATCTCCTGTCTCTAGGCCAGGACCACGTGCGAGCATTGGAAAGGGTTTCCAGTGAGGAGCAGTTACAGAACTGCCTGCAACAACTAAACATGTTCCTCGGCATCATGAGAGAGTTGTTGGGGTATACGCTAGAAAACGGTGATACTGGTCTGGTACGTAAACTGTGTAACGAGACCAACGAGTTAATAGACATAGCTATGTATGCACTTACCACTCAGTACTCCAGGAGAGAACTGTTTGATGCAATCGATGCAGCAAGCAGTGAACTCACCGCGTATCTTCAAGCAATTAAGTACTATATAGGAGCTTGGGCTCTCGAAAACTATTTTGATGGACGCATTGGAAGTGAGTTAGCGCGTGCCTCATTAGAGCTTGCTACCGATAGCTTCAATAGCCCAGATGTCTTAGTAGGGTCTCTGGAACAGATCCACAAGCACAAGCTATGGGTTAAGCGTGAAGCTTTTGAAAAGCAGAATCTTCTTTCGCCGCTCCCAAAGACACGGTGGGGAGATGTCCGGTCTCCTTTTCTCCGCTTCTACATTGTTGGGGGACTAAAGCTAGCCTGGAATCCAGAGACATGGCCATCCCGGTCTAGCCCTGTGATTCGTGAATTCCTACCTACTATTGAGGCTCTTTGCGAGGAGATCAAAGCGAGTCAGGGACAGTGGCGAGAGGTTGTACCTTTGGTGACGACAGAAAACATCAACGGTTTTCTTGAGATTCAACGTCGGATGGCCGAACGTGCAAGAAAAGAAGAGCAACAAAGGATTGAAAAGGCGGAATTGGTGGAAGACACGGTGCAGAGATTCGCTGAGCAGTGTGTGACCAGCTTTAGGGAATCTTCGGTGCTCCTGAACCTCTTCATCGAGTTAAATCCTGATTACCTTCAGAAGTCCAGCGAGTTGGGTCTAGGCAAGGAGGTTACTCTTTGGGAACCCAAAGAGCCTTTCACGCGTTTTGAAGAGCCTCCAATCTCCGGTGCGGGTGAAGCCTGGGCTGAATGGAATGATAGGTTATGTCTACAAAGCATCTCTCCCAAGCTCAGTGAACCAATTGAGGGTGTCGAAGTTGTAGCTGCACAGATGCGCGATGCCAGTACACCTCCCCAAACTGTCTTGGCATCTCCCATGATGCGAAAGTGCTATACTAGCTTGAGTGGGTTTCGACCAGCAACTGCTGAAGAGAGGAATCGATTTCAAGAGCGATTGAACCTGGCCGGTTGGTGGATGGGCATACCCGTTTTCAGGACGCATCTTGTGCCCAGACATGAGATCTGGTTGATGAATCTTAGTGGTGCTACCCGGCTTATCGAATATCTCAATGCCAAAGTGCGAGTAGAACCCCTGCCAGACAGGCCTTTGCAAGTCCTGCTGAAGTTTCCGCAAAGGATTCAAGTGGTTGTAGACAATTCTAGCGGATTGAGACGACTAACAAACAACGGTCCTGGCTCGCAACCTCAAGACCAAGTCTAAATTTGAAAGCCGGTCGAGATGATCAATATGGAGTTGTTTTCTATCCTAAATAAGAAAAGGCGGCTTCGTCAGCCGCCCCCTCAGACCACCACCTACGGCGCATTCGCACTTTCAGTGGTTCACCGATTATTCTAGTGTAACAGGAGAAAAAATCAAGGATTAGTATTATTACATGACAGCCTATTACAGGAGAAGATATGTCCAAAATACTGTTTATGTTCCCGGCCCAGCCTTGTTGGAACATGGGTAGTCCGTATGGCAAATATGGGGACAAGAAAATGCCCTACAGAACTTAACGGTGCAAATTATGATTGTGTTATGGCGCACCATAACTTAGCGCAAGTATGCTTAGGGAGCTTGGCAGACGGTAAAAAAGCTGTACCACCCGGTGGTTGTGATTTTGCATAACGATGGCGGTGTAAAACCGCTTATCTGCACGATAGAAATGCTGTTTGACATAATTTTCAACTTGCCTACCGGTGCCATCCGAGGTCCCATGCTGCTGTTTGGGGGTCCCAGTGGATTAGATCGCCGAATCTATCGCGGGAGCTGAGGGTGCTGAACTCGTGGAATATTGGTGAGGCAGTGATACGAGTTGTTTCTCCTTACCCGGTACCACGAACGCATCACCTCTGAGTTTGTCATCCAGTTG
>WFQT01000511.1 GCA_015486895.1 Anaerolineae bacterium | reverse complement strand
CCTGTAGGGCGATAGATGACCTGAGTGAGCTCGGCACCAGCAGCCCCGTGCACGGCGCAAGCAATCGCCATCAAAATGAGGAAACCTTTAATCGCCTTCATATATATCGCCTCACTCCATCTCTTTTCTATATAACCTGGCTCTCACATTGAAGCGTAACTATCTCCGCCCTCAAGGCAGCACCGGCGACCAGGCAGGCTCCCAGTCCCAGTTGTCAGGATCGTTGGTGATATTGCGGGGATTGGTTCCATCAGCGTTCATAACAAAGATATCCGCACTCCCTGATCGAAAGGCGATCTTCGTCCCATCGGGTGACCAGGCAGGGTCTCGGTCATCGCTAGGGGTGTTGGTAAGCGTTTGCACGTTACTTCCATCAGCGTCCATCACATAGATATTACTGGCTTCCCGGTCCCAGTAGCTCGCCCACCAGGAGTGAAAGGCGATCTTCGTCCCATCGGGTGACCAGGCAGGACTCCCATCATTATACTGAGAACTATTGGTGATATTACGTTGATCACTCCCATCAGCGTTCATCACGTAGATATCAAAGTTATAACTGGGGCCATCACGGTTTGATATAAAGGCAATCTTTGTCCCATCCGGTGACCAGGCAGGACTCCGATCGTCATAGTCAGGGTCGTTGGTAATATTGCGTTGATCACTCCCATCAGCGTTCATGACGTAGATCTCCCAGTTGCCATCACGACTTGATGCAAAGGCGATCTTCGTCCCATCAGGTGACCAGGCAGGGTCTCGGTCACTATAGGCAGGGGCATTATAGGGATGGGCGTTGGTAATATTGCGTTGGTCGCTTCCATCAGCATTCATAACGTAGATCTCATAGTGCCACCGTCCATGACGGTCTGATGTAAAGGCGATCTTCGTCCCATCGGGTGACCAGGCAGGATGTTCATCCCAGTTGTTAGGATCGTTAGTGATGTTGCGCTGATCGCTTCCGTCAGTGTTCATAACAAAAATATCCGCGTCATCATCACGATCCGATACAAAGGCGATCTTCCCCTTGGCTGCTTCTGGAGGTGCAGTTTCGTTAACGACGATGGTAACGTTAACTGCCGCTGTCGCCCCTTGGGAATCAGTCGCCGTCAGGGTGATGGTATGCGTCCCTACCGATAGATCACTCCTGGTGAAGGACTCGCCAGTACCGATCTGCCCATCAATGCTTGAAGTCCAGACCAAAGAGGAACCAGTTAGGGCTCCGTCCTCAGGATCCGTAGCTGAGCCCTGGAAGGCAATCGGGTCACCCGCATTGAAGGTTGAGCCATCGGCGGGAGAAGTAATGGTCACGGTTGGAGGCTGATTGGGAGATGGAGCCCCTTCAATGTAGTATGCTTTAATGTATTCTACTTCTACTTTTGTCCTATGTTGATCTCCAAATGCAACGGCAATGTATTTAAGTCCAGAATTGTCATAGGCATAATTCTCCGTTCTTCTGTAACCCTGGTCTCCCTCGGCTTCAACGCTATCCCCTGTGGGAGAAATCCGGATCCTTGCCGTAACCCACTCTCCGTTATTTGGGTAATCGGCTGAAGCCCTTGGTAGACCGCCACCCTCTACAGTATCGTCTACTCCTACTATCCCGCCGTAGTTCTCATTGGGTCCAAAGGCCACAAGGAAATTGAGCACATCCCCGTTCAGAGTGCCATGTTCACCCGCCTCGAAAGGATCATCCCAAAAGGTGCCTGAATCAGGAGGATTTAAAATGACATTCAGACTCATGTGGCTAGCATCCCCACTGAGGTCCCTGAAAGTGTCCCTAAATTTATACTCTATGACCAGATCCCCCCTCGAAAAATCCACGGGGATTCTCTTTTTAAGAAGGACCAAGCTTTCATCCAGTCCTGATATTTCATCACCAATAATATCACCCTCTGTGGAGTACCAGATTGCATCGTCATATCCGAGGTCTAAGGTAATCTCTTGGGAAGAAAAGTAATCTTTGTCAAATGGTGGTAAAAGCTCTGGTACATGAACAGGAGGTTTGTTACCACCACTGCCGCTAACGGTGATAGTAACACTAGCTGTCCCTGTCGCTCCCTCAGAATCAGTGGCGGTCAGAGTAATGGTATGTGTCCCTACCGATAGATCATTCTTGGTGAAGGACTCGCCAGTACCGATCTGTCCATCAATGCTTGAAGTCCAGACCAAAGAGGAACCAGTTAAAGCTCCGTCCTCAGGGTCGGTTGCTGAGCCTGTGAAGGTGATCGTATCACCCTTATTGAAGGTCGAGCCATCGGCGGGAGAGGTGATAGTGACAGTGGGAGGACTATCCGGATTGAGGAAGAAACCTGCAATATCAGATCTTTCTTTGTACGTGAAATCCAACTGATACCAGAAGTTCCGCTCCCCGGGGTCGTTCCAACTGCAACCAGCGTTAGAGAAGCAGGCATTCACAGAATTGTCGTGATCCTCATCTTTGTAAAGAGTGATTGGGTACAAATCATTAATCGAGTATATACCCGGTTTGTCTGTATTTATGTAGACTGCGGGGGTGTTATATGCTTCTTCTATTGAAACATTAGGTTTTACAAATAGATCAAACAGCACCGGCGTAACTGTTCCACTAAACCATTTTGCAATGTAAGTCTTATCAGTCCAGCCGAAGTAGACTGCTGCTCCTGAATCCAAAAAAGCATTTGCCAATTGAAAGTCTCCAAGAGAGTGACAAGCATTGACGAAAACTAAGGAATCTGGAAAATGTAAATTCTCTATGAAATATTTATTAATGGCTAAGTATGGAATCATTCCGTGAATGGGAACGACTAGAGAAACAGCCTTTCCAAAGGCTTTCCAAACATGGATTAACCCCTTTGGCGAAAGCACCTTTTCGCCGCTGGCCAAATTTGCGCCCTCTCTTCCTATATAGCCATGAGTTACGATGTATATAACACCGTATTCCCCTAATGTGGTTAACAGATTCAAAGTGACTTTTTGGCTATCATATCTTTTAATGTCATAGTTAATAGATTGAAGATCTAGCTCAACCTCTTCTGCGCCTGTTTCCTTTTTATCCCAATAGAAAGGCAGTAAAAGTATGGCCTTTCTATTTCCTGGGGAGCTTCTAGTAATGGACGCAGGTGCGGGCACCACGGGGATGTCTTCTATTGTATGCTTTTTATCTGGTCCTGATCCGGAAAGGGAGGAGGTTCCTACATGAAAAGTAGGTTTCGGTTCGGCAGTGGGCAACAGAGCTTCTAATCCACAGTTATATAAGGTCCAGATCGTACCATCAGATGAGACACCACTATCTTGCACCCGGGGTTGAGTTTTAAACCAATCGACCACTTGAGAAATGGCATCAGGAACGTTTTGTTGCTTTAATTCATTGTATTTTTCTGCCCCCGAGGCCTGTAAATCAAGGATTGTTCTAGCTTCATCCTCTGTCATATTTTGACTGGGTGGATTCGGATTAAGCCAATTCTGTATCCATGTGCAGCCACCAAGTGCGGTTAAGAGCGCCAATACAAAAACAACACCCACTGCTATTTTTACTCGCCGAGACCGTCCTCCTTGCTTAACGCTCGCCATTTCCTTCGCCTCCTGACCCTTTTCTTTCTCGGCCTCCCATAAGGCGGGGAATCCAGAGGTCTTGGAGTTTCATGAAAAAGCTAGAAGTCATTTCAAAAGTCTCCCGAGACAGATCATGATGCAAGCCATGGTGAAGAATCCTTCGTACACTGCGATTGATCTCTCATCCCGCACCAACAACCTCCGATAGTTTCCCAGCCAAGCGAACATCCTTTCCACATGCCAACGTTCTTTTTTTCGCTTTGCTCATTAGAGCCTGTCTTTGCGTTCCTATCTTCCCGTTGAAGGAAGTGGTGTTCGCATCGCCCAACCTCACCAAATAGTCTAAAAGTCTGACACAACCTTAAAAAGGGCGTAATTTATGTGATGATCAATGCGGCATACAGGAAAATTTTTCATAGAATATACCCCTCCCAGTAAAAAGACAAATCCTGGAGGCTTGTACCTCAACACAAGAGATATTGTGAACCTCCTTCAGGACCGCATTCTGGTGATTGACCCGCTTTGCAATTGTAGAAGGCAAGCCTACGTCACCAACTCCTTGCACGGCACAAGCAATTACTTTCAAAATGATTTAGCGCCCAGGGCCTTTGGCAAATGACCAACCCGATTTCGCATCAAAGGCGTTGTTCCTTCCTTTTAGCCTCTTCTATTCCTTGTTCTACCCCTTTTGCAATGATATTCCTAGAAATTATGTGCCTACCTTTAATGATTAGGGGTAACCCTATTGGGATCCCAATAATAGGGATACAAAGGAGAAACCCTATAAAGATCAAAAGGTAACCCATTCTTCGTTTCACCTCCTTTCCGAGAACCTCTTCAATATAGAGGGAAGGGGGGATAAAATCAAGAGATTTCTTCCTCAACACAAGGGATATTGTGTTGCACTGCTCCTTCAGCATCTTCAGACAATAAAAGACCGTTCACAAATGAGCTACCGCCTTCATCGATAAAACCGGCTCGTTATCCACTTGACAAGTACCTCAACGTTTATTACCATACTAATAATATAAGTTGTGTATCCATGGGGGAGAGAGTGAACACCGTCGAGCCGATCCGCGACCCGAGAAAGGTGGCGGCGATAAAGAAGATGCTCAAGGGCCAGGACCACCCCCGCGACTACCTCCTGTTTGTGATGGGGATCAACACCGCGCTGCGCATTGGCGACCTCCTGCGATTACGGGTGGGGGACGTGCTCGACGAACGTGGAGAACCGATCGTGTTCCTCCATCTGCGGGAGCAGAAGACAGGCAAGGACAAGCGGGTAAAGCTAAATGATGCGGTGCAGCAGGCGCTGCACTACTACTTCTCCAAAGTACCGGTAACTGATCCTGATGCGCCTTTGTTTCCATCCCTCAAGAGCGGAAAGCCGCTTGACCGCACGCAGGCATGGCGGCTGATCAACGACTGGTGCACTGCGGTCGGATTAACGCAAGGAAGATATGGTGCACACACCTTGAGGAAGACATGGGGGTACATGGCGCGGCGCTACCACGGCATCCCGATCGAGCTCATTCAGGCTAAATTAGGCCATTCCTCGCCAGCAATTACCCGCCGCTACATCGGGATAACGGGTGACGAGATCGAAAACGTGGAGAACCATGTCAATCTGTGACCGGGTTTTGCGATATTTCCTCTCTCTTCGTACGAGAGGCCGAGAAATCGGGAGGAGGGACCAGGGGTGCTTTCTTGTACGGGCGGGCTTCATGGACGCCGTTTACAGGCCTCTGAGAACATCATTTTTAAGGAATTTATTATGAACCATATAAAGATGGGAGAATGGAGGTCGATCGACCCAGGAAGGAACCGTTTTCGCGCCTATTACATTTATTTGGCGCAGGACTTATGGGGAAATACATGCCTCATAAAGGGATGGGGGAGGATCGGCAACCGCCCGCGCGAGAAATTCTACTGGCCGCGCACGGATGGAGAGCTTGCTAAGCTGGTGGGGGAGACAATCTTCAAGCGCATACGGCACGGCTACCGGTTAACCCGATGAAAATCCCACGTTTTGCTACTCTCCCCCACTGGAATTTGTAAGGAGAAAAACATGGCGTACATAATCACAAAAGAAAAGGTTCACCGTTTGTTGAGTGAGCTTGGGTGCACACAGGTAGAAGAGCTGCCGCGCTATCTCGTGCTTTCCCAGGGAGAGGGATCCCTGTTTCGCATTGAGCCGCTTGCCGTCTGGCTCTCCCGCCATGGAAAAAACCGCACAGTCCCCAAGTTATCCACCGTGCATGCACACCTGCCGCATTCCATATGGGATAACGGTGAAGAAACGCACGGGTTATCGGTGTAGTGTGCACGGGATAACGGTGAAGAAAATCGCCAGGAAAGCCACGCTGCGCTTGACATCCTGATTTGCTGAAGCTAATTTAAAGTATATATTAAAGAAGCACTTTTCTTCTTTATCATCTAAGAACAGCCTATGTTTCAACCACTCTCCCACTTTCTTTCCGCGTGGCATCAACGGCGCACGCTTCCTCCTGTGCCACAACGCAACCCTGCGCACAAGGCCGCAGTGCCTCTGCACTGTGAGGTGAACGGCCTGGTCTACCCGTTCTTCTTCCTCACCAAGGGAAGAAACTTCGATCCGATCGAGACGCGCCTTGTGAGACATCAAGGTGACCACACGTTTGAGGCGGTGTGGCGCGTGACCCCACAGCCAGCGAGCGGCCGGCCGGGGCCGTTTGCCCACCGCGTGCACCGCGCGGTGGAACAACTGATCAGCGAGAGGGGGCTACCGACCTGCAACCCGATCCCATTCTCTATCCACGACCTGTGCCGCCGCATGGGAATCCACGCGGGCGGGCGGGAGTACCGCCTGGTGAAGGAGGCGCTTATCGCGATCAGGGGAACACAAGTGGAATCAAAGGGCATGTTCTACTCCAAGTCGCAAGCGCGCTACATCGACCAGGTGTTCTCGCTGTACGAGCGGATTGTGTTCGCTGGCGAGCACCTGGGGGACGGAACCATCGCTGAACACAACCTGCTCTACCTTGGCACGTGGTACATGGAAAGCCTAAACAGCCTGTACGTCAAGCCGCTCGACTACCGCTACTACCTGACACTCCACACCCCGATCGCCCGGCGGCTGTACGAGCTCCTCGGGGTCAAGTTCTACCGCGTGGCGAATCGCCCCGTGCCGATCATCCGTTACCGCTACTCGACCATGTGCCGCCTGCTCCCAGTCAAGCGTCACTATTACCAATCGCGCTTGCGCCAGCAGCTTGGGCCGGCACACGCCGAGCTCATCAGAGGCGGTTTCTTAGCCCAGGCAAGCGACATTCCAATCCCGCACAAGCAGGATTTCTACCTGATCTATCGCCCTGGACAACGGGCGATGGAAGAGATACAAGCCAGCAAGACGAAAAGAAGCGAAGACGAAAGAATTGGCGCGCATTCGTCGGGGCTTCGCGGTGGCCGATGGGACAGGGGATGATACCTCACCCCTGCCTTGTGGTCTGCATCTCTTGGAATGCAGGCTCATATCGCCACCGAACGCAGTCGCGTTAGGCGATCGGCCAAAGCCGCTCACCCCCGACTCCCCCGAAATCCCCCACGCTCGCTTAGACGCACACCACGTGCGTGGCTAAAGCCATCATCCTGCGCGAGCGTGGGCTGGCAGACCGAAACGGTCTGCCCCTCCCGAAGGGAGGACGCGGCGCGGCCGACAAAGCGGCCTTGCCGGGATTTCGGGGGAGTCGGGTGCCTCGCCGTTCCAATCCACTTGCAGGACAAACTGTCCTGCAAGATGGGGAACAGGCGGGCCCCGACGAATGCGCGCCAAAAAGCAGAAAAATGCATTTTAGAGATGCCAACAGCAGTTCCGCTATCGTTCATCACAAAGAATGGCCGCGTTATTTGACAACGTAGACCCACGTATGTATCTGTC
>WFQT01000510.1 GCA_015486895.1 Anaerolineae bacterium | reverse complement strand
GGATTTATCCGGTTCACCTAACTTCATGTGCACCAGACGCAATCCGCGCACTTTGCCCTGTTCATCGCCTAGGATCTCTTCTGGTGCCACCAGCCACTCGAAATGTGCTCCTTCCTGTCGTACTAACTTACGGTCTCGTTCGTTGCCTGGCATCTGTGCCTCTGTGCGCCTGTAGAAGCAGACGGACTCTTTTGCTCCCCGGCGGATAGCCGTGCGCAGGCAGTCCGTGGCGGTATCGCCGCCGCCAATGACCACTACTCGCTTACCGTGGAGGTCTATTGGTTTCTGTAGCTCGGGAGGCAGGTCTTCTGCCGGGACATTGTTGCGCAGTAGGAACTCCGTGGCTTTATACAAGCCGTCCAGATCGTTGCCAGGCACTTTCAGGCCGGCGTCCACTTCTGCCCCCACGGCGATTAGTAGAGCATCATGTTTATCCTGCAATGTCTGGAACGGCATGTCCTTTCCTACAGTGACGTTACACTGGAATTGGACACCCATCTCTTTCAGGAAAGCTACCTTCTCGTGAACAATTTGCGGGTTAAGCTTGAAAGAGGGGATGCCGTAATAGAGCAAGCCTCCTGGCCGAGGATATCGCTCGTAAACGGTCACTTGGTGACCTCGCTTACGTAATTCTTCCGCTGCGGCCAGCCCTGCTGGGCCGGAACCGACGATCCCTACAGAATAGCCACTTTCCTCGACCGGTGGCCACTTGGGGAAACCGCCCAACTGCTGGCGCTGGAAATCAGCGACCATTGCTTCGATGCGCCCGATGACCACGGGCGGTTTCTTGGCTTTGTTGTAAACACAAGCCCCTTCGCAAAGGATGACTTGGGGACATATCCGACCGCAAATCTCCGACATATTGCTGGTTTCTCGGAAGACTTCTGCCGCAGCGCCAAATTCTCCCTGACTGGTCAAATACATCGCCATAGGGATGTTGTTATGCACCGGACAGGCCTGCACACACGGCGCGTCTGGGCAAAGAATACACCTCTCGGCGGCCACTTGCACTTCTTCCCACGAGTAGTGCTGATAAACTTCATTGTTGTCGTGAATGCGTTCTTCCACTGGCCGGGTAGGAATCGGTTTGTATGGCAATGCAAATCGGGCCCGCCGGTTTACTTTTTTTGGCAACTGTCGTTTCTGATCCTCTTGTGTCATGATTAAATTTTCATCCTCCCTTGAAAATAGGACACAGATTAATGCAGATGAACACTGATCTTATTTTCATCCGCTCCCCCTCCGAAAATGACTCTGAAAATGATTAAGGCCAAGTTGTAAAGGTATATGCTATTGGCCTTTGGCTTTAGCGCCGTCAACGGAAAGCATCATTACAAGGCCGACTCCTCTGATTTCTCTCAGCTTCTAAACAAAAACAGTAACTACTAAGGTCATCCTATTTTTAACCACAGATTACACTGATTTAGCAGATTTAAGCCAATAGAATCAGTGTAGTCTGTGAAATCTGTGGATGATCTTGGCATTGACAAGCTGCTTGCGAGCAGTACCTTGGTAGTTACCAAAAACATTAGAAACAGAATGGCCCCCAGGTAAGAGCTAAGGATCTGGACTCTGGCGTTTTTATTTTGGCCACAGAAAAACACAGGACTTCACAGATTTGGGTCGAAAAGCAAATGAAAATCTGTGTAATCTGTGGTAAAGATAGTCAGGTCGAGCTTAAAATGTTCATTTTCATCAGGCTCCAGTAAGGAGCAAAGATGCTCTCTTTATGTTCTTATTACTCTCACTCTTCATATACCTGAGCGTAAAGCACCAATACGGGGAGAAGGAGAGAGATAAAGAACGGAAGCATGTCGGAATATTCAAGAAAATGCACAGATAGAAGGATTGAATTACATGTTTAGCCCCTCTATCCTTGCTGCTGTAAGGATTGACGAGAGGGTAACAAAGGGGAGGGTAAGGAAAGACCCTCCCCTTTGAAGCTGTCAGTTGCCCCAGCACCCCGGCTAAAACCAAGAGAGCTGTCTTGGTTGGCTTGAAGAGAGCAAAAGCCTCCTATGCTTGTGCTTCTTTTCCGTGTACCTGATAGGCGCTTAACATCCAGATAGCTAATGGCCTATATATCGCATGAGCGAACTTTGTGAATGGCGCTGAAACAAGCAAGTCAAACACTATGACCAAATGAACTGCAAAGGTTATGTAAGCTGGCCATGGAAGGTTCACCCACATGAAAACGTCGAGCAGGAAGCCAGTCAGCCCTGCAAGGAACATAAGCCAGACGAACACCCAATCACTTTGATGGGAGTATTTCGAATAGCTATCTTTTATAAAGTACCTTCTGTAGAGGTAGTACCCTGCGCCGTAAAGGAGGACGAGCCCTGATATTATTCCCAGGATGTGCGGAATTATCTTCAGGCTGCTCTCCACAGAAATCAGGAAGTCTATGCCGAATGCCATGATTGTGGCGACAAAGAGCCCCGAGAATCCCCAGAAAAGCGCCAGATGGGCTATGTAGCGGGTTCTGTCCTCGCATTGATCAAAGTTCTTCTGGATGAACACTTCGTTTATCAAGGTGTCCCAGAAGCTCTTTAGCCATACATCGGCTCCAGCACCTGTTTTACCCCTGCTTATGCTCTTCGCCATTATCACCAATTGTACTATCGCGAAGAACGCTATTACGACCCCAAGAACTATGCCGGCGTAGTGGAGAAAGTCCAAAGTGATGAATGAAAGCGGGTCTACCCGCTGCAGGTTTGGGGTAGGGCTATGGAAATATACCAATCCAGCGATGGCCGCTACAGAGAGGAATATCCATGCGATCACTGAAGAAGTACCATTGTAGAAAATGTCGGCTATTTTGCCTAACGAATACTGCCTAATAGCATACCGACGGAGGGCCATCATAAGTGCCCCTGGGTCAGCTTCTCTGGGGCAGGTGTCCGTGCATTCCCCACAATAGTAACATTGCCACAACTCAGGCCCGCTTAGTATCTTGTCTTCCAAACCCAGCATGGAGTACCTTATCATCCTCCTTGGGAAAGAGTACTCTTCCGTGGAGAGAGGGCAGATTGCTGTGCAGTTTCCGCAGCTATAGCAAGCATTTATGTCAAAAGCCCCCATCTCTTTTACTTTGCTTAGGAAATCTGGATTGACTCTCTCCATCATTTCCCCCTTTTCACCAGTGTGTACTTGTGATAGCCATCCTCGGTAACATCGCCTGTCTCCACGATGGCTTCGTATTTCCTCATTGTCATCATCCAGTACAATACCTCGGAGGTGGGCTTGGAGGTTATCTCTGCTACCTCGGGAACTGTCTTCGGCTCAGATTTCAAGGCATTGGTTATCAGTTTCTTAATTTTTGCAAACTCCTTGGCTTCTGCCATCAGTTCCTTCGAGACTGTCATCTTCTTTTTCATTTCAAGGTAGGTCTTTGTCTTTGCCATGTTATGCCTCCTCCAGTAATGCATCTATTGCATCCATTATGGTTTGATCTTCATAACCTTTCACCTGGATGGCATCTGTTGGGCAAACTGGGACACATCCGCCGCAACCTTTACAGAGTATGCCGGCAACTGTGGCAATTTCCTTCCCTCGCTGCTCATCTGTAGATTTCTCAATGGCCTCGTAAGGGCATGCCTCTGAGCAGAGCCCACACCACTCGCATTTGTCAGGATCTACATATGCCACCAGCGGTTGCAGTTCGGTGTATCCTTTCATGACGAGACCTGCTGCCTTTGAGGCTGCTGCGAGGGCGGAAGCTACACTCTCGGAGGAGTTCTTTGGTCCCTGGGCAGCTCCTGCTATGTATACTCCGTCGATCACGGTTTCCACAGGCCTCAACTTGGGGTGAATTTCGTTATAGAACCTGTCTCTTCCAAGAGGGATCTTCAGTGCATTTGTCAGGCTGGAGTTCTCCCTTGGTACCATGCCGGTGACGAGAACAACCAGATCCGAGCTTATTTCAATCTCTTCCCTGTCCGTCAGGAGGTCTTTGACCCTTACTCTCAGATTGCCGTTGGGAGAATCCACCACAGGAGGCTCATCCTCATCAAATTTGAGGAAGAGGGACCCAAGCTTCTGAGTTTCCTCGTATAAAGTTTCGTACTTGCCGTACGTCCTTATATCCCTGTACAGGTGAAACTGGTGGATAGTCGGATCTATCTTCGAAACGAGGGTTGAGGTGTGGATTGTTGCGTTACAGCAATAGCGAGAGCAGTATGTGTTCGCGTTTTCGACATCCGCCTTCTGTCTTGAGCCAACGCAATAGATGTAAGTGACACTCTTTACCTGTTTCCCATCGTATTCGATCTTACCATTCGAGGCTTCAACCATTTCCTTGAATTCGGGAAGGGTGATTACACCTTTCAGGCCATACCCAAATTCTCCCTGTTTTGGCTTGTACGTATCGAAGCCGGTTGCGACTATGACAGCTCCAACCTCGAGATTGATGGTTTCGGCTTTATCTGCATTACCGCCTATTCCTATCGTTATCTCGAAATTACCGAGGTATCCGGCCTTTTTTAGGAGCTTGGCATTTGTGAAGATCGTTATTTTGGAGCCCCTTTTGGCAATTTCCGCTAGCAGTTCGCTTACAAGTTCTTTCCCACTTTTATCGTGGGGATACATTACCGAAAACTTGCTTGCCCATCCGCCGACTTTTTCTTCTTGTTCTATAAGATAAACATAGATCCCCATATCGGCCAGAACAAGCGCTGCCCTGAGTCCGGCTATCCCCCCCCCCTACAATGAGGGTCTTTTTGACCGTTTCTACCTCTGTGGGCTTGAG
>WFQT01000509.1 GCA_015486895.1 Anaerolineae bacterium | reverse complement strand
TCCCAGACGATCCGGAGCTATTAGATGAAGTAACTGGCCTGGTAGAGCAACCGACACCTTTCCGAGGAAGCTTTGATGCCGGCTACTTAGAACTCCCCATGGACGTGCTCATCGGAGTTATGAAGAAGCACCAGCGTTACTTTCCAGTCGTTGACGAACTAGGCAAACTTTTGCCCTATTTCGTGGCCGTGCGCAACGGCGACCAGAACTATTTAGACACCGTCCGGGCCGGAAACGAAGCCGTCCTGCGGGCCCGTTATGCCGACGCTCGCTTTTTCTTCACCGAGGACACGGTACAACCGTTGGCAGCATTCACACCCCGCTTAGCAACACTCACTTTCCAAGAACAACTCGGCTCCATGTTAGACAAAGTCCGACGGCTGGAGCAACTAACACCGTGGTTAGGTGCAAAGCTAAGCCTCAGCCAGGAAGAAATGGCCGTGACCAGGCGGGCTGCCTCCCTCTGCAAATCCGACTTAGTGACCCAAATGGTGATAGAAATGACTTCGCTGCAAGGGATCATGGGACGAGAGTATGCCCTCCGCTCCGGAGAGCCCCCGGCAGTCGCAGAGGCTATCTTCGAGCACTATCTGCCCCGCTTCGCCGGGGATGCCCTGCCCAGCTCGAAACCTGGCCTGGTCATCGGCCTTGCTAACCGCATCGACAGCCTCAGCGGCCTATTCGCCGTCGGCCTGGTGCCTACCGGCTCTGCTGATCCTTACCACTTGCGCCGCGACGCTTTAGGCATCGTGCAAGTGCTGATCGCCAAGGAGATATCCCTTTCCTTGCGAGAAGTCATTGCCTATGCGGCCTCACTATTGCCGATTCCGGCGGACGAGGAAGCCCAGCAAGCAGTCTTGAACTTCATCGCCGGCCGCTTACGAATTTGGCTACGGGAACAAGGGTATCGTTACGATGTAGTGGACGCGGTCTTAGCCGAACGCGGCGAAAACCCACACCGCGCTCATCAAGCAGTCCAGGCTTTGCAAGCCAGCGTAGAGGCAGCCGAATGGCCTGACCTCCTCACCGCCTGGGCCCGGGCCAAGCGCATTGTACGCAAAATCGAGACCCGTTACCCCCTAACGCCGGAACGCTACACAGAAATAGCCACCGAGGCGCTTCACGCCGCCTGGGAGGAAGCCCTCGCCGGCATGGCAGCCCCAGAGGTAGCGGACTTAGTCGCCGCCATGCGTAAGCTGCGCGCTCCCATCAACCAGTTCTTCGACGATGTGCTGGTGATGACCGACGACGCGCCGCTACGGGAAGCCAGGTTGGCACTGCTACAGCGCATCGCCGACCTGCCCACCGGTATCGCCGATCTCACCAGGCTGCAAGGGTTCTAACCGGCAAAGGCCATCCCAGTTTATCCCAAGTGCCCCGTTGAATAAAACACAGATGAAACTAATTTTCGATCTGTGTAAACAGTCGACATTACCTGCGTCCATCTCATCGCCGGGCAGTCTCTGGTTGACAAAGGTTTTCTTTTGATGTTAGACTCCTCACAGTCTAACGAGACCTAAAACCGCACAAGCAAGGATAATCGCAATGGGCTATTCAGCGTGGTTTCAATGTGTCAACGGCTGCCCCGGTCATTACTCACTATACGACGTCATCTATGCCTGCCCACATTGCGGCGGGCTTTTGGAAGTACGCCATGATATGGAAGCGCTAAGAGATCGTAGCCCGGCAGCATGGATGCAGCTTTTCGATGCTCGCGCCCGCACCACCCAGTGGCCATATGGCAGCGGCGTCTGGGGCAAAAAAGAGTGGGTCATCCCGGATATCGCGGACGAAAACATCGTCTCCACATTTGAGGGGCATACTAACCTCTTCTGGGCGGAACGCTTAGGCAAGCGAATTGACCTACCAGACTTGTGGATCAAGATGTCCGGCAACAGCCACACCGGCTCTTTCAAAGATCTGGGCATGACGGTGCTGGTCTCGGTGGTGAAACAAATGCGGGCTATGGGCAAGCCAATCATGGCGGTGGCCGCTGCCTCCACCGGAGATACCTCGGCATCATTAGCAGCCTACGCTGCTGCGGCAGGCATTCCCAGCGTCGTACTCCTACCCCGGGGTAAAGTCTCCACCGCCCAACTCATCCAACCCATTGCCAATGGTGCCATTGTCTTAGCCCTAGACACCGATTTCGATGGTTGCATGGACATTGTCAAAGAGCTCACGAAAGATCAAACTATTTATTTAGCTAACTCCATGAATAGTCTGCGCATCGAAGGGCAAAAGACGGTGGGCATCGAAATTGTACAGCAATTCAACTGGTCAGTGCCGGACTGGATCGTCATCCCCGTGGGCAATTTAGGAAATGTTAGCGCCTTGGGAAACGGTCTTCTCATGATGAAAGAGTTAGGACTCATTAGCAAATTGCCGCGCTTAGTAGCAGCACAATCGGCCAACGCTAATCCCTTTTACCTGAGCTACAAGCGAGGCTTTCAAGAAAAAATCAGCATTCAGGCGCAGCCAACCATGGCCTCCGCCATCCAGATTGGCAACCCGGTGAGCTACCCCAAAGCAGTGAAGACCTTGCAGGCTTTTGACGGTATTGTAGAACAGGCCACGGAGGAAGAGTTAGCCCACGCTTCCGCCACAGCAGATCGAACCGGCCTCTACACCTGTCCCCACACCGGGGTGGCACTAGCGGTACTCTTCAAGTTACGTCGCCGGGGTATCATTCATCGGGACGACCGCGTCGTGGTCATCTCCACCGCCCACGGTTTGAAATTCACTGATTTCAAGCTACATTACCACGAGAATCAGATCCCGGGGATGGAGGCCACTCTTGCCAACCCACCCATCTATTTACCGCCGGATGCCAATATGATTCGAGACACCATTCTGCGCACGTTGGAACAACGGGGCAATCTATGACCATCTCATAATGACCAAGTTTTCGTTCCGGGTAGTTCATCTTGTCGATCATGCTGCTCTAACGATTAGATCCAAGTGCCAAGGCGCCATACATGTTTCATGTTCCCTGTTGCGTGTTGCGTAGACACCAAGTAAATAGTTTCCTCTCTCCCACACCCAGTGCTATAATGTGTTAATGTGAAGAGCAAATAATGTCTGACCGCCGGCCAAAATCGGCGAACAGAAATGCATCTGGTAGCAATGAGGAGGCTAATCATGGGAAAGCAGTTGACAGTCGGTAAATATCGTGGGTTGATGCGTATTTCCAGCGATAAAGGCTTGTTAACAATCACAGCGTTAGACCACCGTGGGTCCCTGAAGCGGGCTTTGAACCCGGAAGACCCCAATGCCGTTTCTTATAACGATGTCCTGTCATTAAAGAAGCTAATCGTGACTTACTTAGGGCCGGTTTCCAGTGCCTTGTTGCTGGATCCGCTGTACGCCGCCGCACAGTTAGTTGCTTCCAACGATGTCCGCCGGGATGTAGGCTTGTTAGTCTCGGTGGAGAAAAGTGGTTATTCCGGCACCAGCACCCACCGGGTGTCTCAGATTCTGCCCGGTTGGGGCGTGGAGAAAATCAAGCGGATGGGTGCCGACGCGGTGAAAATGTTGCTGTACTATAACCCAGACGCCGGCGATCTAGCCAAATCTCAAGAAGAGTTGGTCCTCCGGGTGGCCGAGGAGTGCCGCAAGTTCGACATCCCATTCCTCTTGGAGCCTATTACTTATCCGCTGGACCCAAATATCGACCCCAAAGGGCCAGATTTCGCCAAGATGAAGCCGGACTTAGTAATTCGCTCGGCGGAAAAACTGACAACCCTGGGCATTGACATTCTCAAAGCAGAATTCCCGGTCAACTCTAAGTTCGAGGAAAACGAAGATGTAGCGTATAACTACTGCCAGGAATTGGATGCTGCCTCGCAAACGCCGTGGGCGTTGCTTAGCGCCGGGGTAGACTATGATACATTCTTCCGCCAAGTGCTGATCGCCAGCCAGGCGGGAGCTTCAGGCTTCCTGGCCGGCCGGGCCATCTGGCAGGAAGTGCCAAAGATGCCGAGGGAAGAACGGGCAGAGTTCTTAGCGACTACATCCGTGATGCGGCTGAAAAACATTCGTAACGTAGCCGAGGCTTACGGCCGGCCGTGGTACACACACCCCAGCTTCGCCGACCCAGTCTGCCCGGTAAACGAAGGATGGTACCTGGCGTGCTAAACGCCGCTTACGAGTATACAATAAAGATGGGCACCGCTAAGTCGGTGCCCATCTTGCGTTAGACAATCGAATTGAGCAGTCCTCTCGACGCAGAAAACTAGATCGGGGCAGCGTGGGCAGTTCGTTAAGTCCTGAAATATGTTTACGCTGAAAATGAGAACTGTCCCCTTCCGCGGCCAATATCCTGTGCGGCTGAGACTACGACAACATCAGCATTTGCCTCATCGGAATAGACCGATACAGGCATGGCGTACGCCGTTGATAAAGATTTTCCCTTACTTTTCGACCCAAATCTGTACAATTCTGTGTTTTTCTGTGGTTAAAATAAAAAAACGCCAGAGCCCAGCCAATTAGTCAAATCAGTACGTTTAGCAAGTTGCCTTGACAAACCTATCCGTCAACCGTACAATGACAGGGCTGATTAGCGGGCAAATGCCTCTTGCCCCTGCAACGGGGCAGCAAGATCGGAGCAATCGTCACATTTGTTGGCTTAGTTGCCCAAGTCATAGAACGCACCTAAGAAGAATATTAGACTGTGGACAATATGGATTTCCGGCAGACTCCAGTTAGACTGACAACCCATGAATAACACAGCGAGCAACAAGCACCCATGGTTTCAAATCCTTTTTTGCCGGTACGATATGTGGTCGTTGGGTGCGTTTCTACTCTTTTTCCTCCTGATATTAAGTGGTTTGTTTAGCATCACCGACCCGGATTTCTGGTGGCATTTGCGTACCGGCCAGCTTATTTACCAGACAGGACAGGTGCCCAACGCCGATCCATTTTCCTTCACTGCCGCCGGCAAACCATGGATGAGCCACGAATGGCTGGCAGAATGGTTGATTTACCTTCTGGTCAGCCGTACCACCTATTGGGGCGGACTTCTCTTTTTTGGATTTCTTTCCGCCGGCACGTTTTGGTTATTAAATAGCACCCTCAAAGAGATGCATCTAAGCCCTGCCCTACGCTTGCTTTTACTGGGTTGGGCTGCAATTATGACATTCCCCTTTTTAACAGTGCGCCCGCGCGTTTTCACCATCTTTTTCTTTGCTCTGTTTCTCAGTACAATCGTCCTCTACCATCGCGGTCAACGCGTTCATTGGTGGCTGCTACCCATCGCCATGATTATCTGGGCCAATGTCCATGCTGGGTACGTAGCCGGTCTGGGCCTTTTAGGATTACTTTTCATTGCCGAGGCATTGCAGGGCCCATACAATATTCAAATCCACCGCCGCCTGCGAATTGTAGGCATTATATTCGTGGTCACGCTCCTGGCATCACTGGCGACACCACATGGTTTTAAAATACTCCTATACCCTTTCACTTACTTAAAGAGCAAGAACGCCAGCTCTCTCTTCATTGCCGAATGGCAATCACCAGACTTTCACCATCCAAGACAGTGGCTATTATTGGCCGCCCTTTTAGTTTCCATGGGCAGCGGATTAGTATGGCAAAAAAGGGATTGGCTTCCATTCCTGCTCTTGGGCAGCATGACCATCGCCGTGCTACACGCCGGGCGCTATGTGCCGCTGTTCGCGATCACATGGGTTATAGTGGAAGGAGAATGGCTAACGTGGCACTGGCCAACGGCAATAGAAAAAGCACCAACACTAGTCCCCCTTCAACAGGCATGGCGAAACTGCCTGACGTTTATCCTGTTGATAGCATTAGCCATCGGGTCATTGCCCCTTTTTGCCGCCCAGGGGCGGCTGCAAACGGTGCGGCTACCCCGTACCGACGGCCAGATCCACTACCCGGCGGCGAGCGTAGCGTGGTTGCAAGCTAACCGCCCCCACGCCAGGATGTTCAACAAGTATGCCTGGGGCGGCTATTTAATCTATCGCCTCTGGCCAGAGCAGAAAGTCTTTATTGACGGCCGGGCAGACATGTATGGGAACGCTTTCATTACTGCCTACTATAATACTGTCACAGCCCAACCAGGCTGGAATGAATTCTTAGATCAATGGGACGTGGACACGGCGCTTTTAACGAATGACACACCGTTGAGTGCTGTGCTTACTGCCAGCGCAACCTGGCAAAAAGTATTCAGCACGTCAGAAGAAGTCATCTTCATCCGTAAAGAAGATCATTGACATCTGCCACGAATGGATGTACCCCAATCACGAATTAGACCAATTACACAATTTACACAAAGACAGCCAGGTGCAACGCACCAAATAGTTCGACCTACCACTATCACAGTAATTCCAAATATGAGTCTTCTTTGGTACATACAACCTCCAATAAGGCTACCAAAGAAGCCTTCAGTGGGAAGATAGGCTTAAATTTCCTAACCCGGACAAGCCAGAACCAAAAAGCCAAACACAAAGGTGCGAAGAAGCAAAGTCGCAAAGTTTCTTATTTTTCTCTCTGCGTGATCGTACCGCTCCAATCCCATCTTGGCCCAATCGTCCCAGTCTGTTTGGCTATTTATTTTTTTCTTTGCGTCTTAATGACCTTTGCGAACCTACGTTAAATTTTCGTCCAGCATACAAGAATTTCACTGATAGGGTACTAATGAATCGAGGATACAGTCCGCGCAGAATAGCCACACTTAGAACTGCTACCGCTATCATTTCCTGATTTCCAAGCGCCGGTGAATGTGCTATAATATTGGTAGCGCACAAGCGCCATCCCAGCTTGGGGAGAGAAAAAAATGATCGAAGTGGCCATTAACAGCATCCGTGTTAGCTTGATGTCACAGAATCGTATTGTTGTGTTGCAGGAGAAAGGAGTGGAGCGCTACTTACCTATCTGGATTGGTCCTTTTGAGGCCGATGCTATGACCATAGCCCTCCAGAACATGGATGTCGCCCGGCCATTGACACACGACTTGTTGAGTAACATCCTGGAAGTGTTGGATGCAGTTGTCAAAAGGGTCGTGGTGACCGAGCTACGAGAAGAGACTTATTATGCAGAGATCGTTCTGGACGTGAATGGTCGAGAAATTGCTGTGGACTCACGGCCATCGGACGCTATTGCCTTGGCTATACGGGTACAAGCACCAATTTTCGTGGCCGAGGAAGTAATGGAAGAATCAGCGGTAGTCCCGGAAGAAGGCCTTTCCCTATCGACAAAACCTGCCGGCCGAGAGAGCGAGGAAATCACCACCAGTGAAGAAGATTTGGGCGCTTTTGCTGACTTCATCAAGGGATTAGACCTAGATACTCCAACAGGTTCTGAAGAAAGCTACTAACAACCTTCTCCTGGATGGCAGGAAAGGGCTTCAGTGAGCATTTGTTCTCACGAAATGCGGCACAACGGTTCTTACCATGTGCCGCATTTCAATGCCCAAAGACGAGGCATTATCAGTTAAAGGTGTTATCATGGTCAACGGAACTGCATTACAGGTCCCGGCAAACCCGGAAGCTGAAGAAGCTATTTTAGGCTCCTTGCTATTAGACCCAGAGGCGCTAATAAAAATCGCTGGCGTTCTTCAGGCGGACGATTTCTTCATTGAACGTAACCGTTGGATCTATGAGGCGGCGTTGAAGCTGAACGCTGAAAACCAAGTACTGGATATCATCACGGTCACCGATGAGTTAGGACGTCGTGGCCTGTTGGAAGAATGTGGCGGGCACGCTTATCTCACATCACTAGCACAAAAAGTGCCCAGTGCTTTCCACATTGAGCACTACAGCGAGATTGTCCGGCGCACCTCGGTGCTGCGACAACTGATCGAGGCAGCAGGAGAAATTACTAAACTCGCTTACCAGGATTTTATACCTCTACCAGAGCTTCTGGATCGCTCAGAGCAACTCGTCTTTGCTGTCAGCCAGGGACACGTCAAAAGAGAACTAAAGCATATTAACACCGTTATGGATCATGTAACGGCAGAGATCGAACGGCGAGCCAGGGAAAATGAGGAAATCAGTGGCATTCCCAGCGGCCTCAACGTTCTCGATAACCTCTTGGGCGGGTTTCAAAAGTCAGACTTAGTGATCTTAGCTGCTCGCCCCGGCGTTGGCAAGACCAGCATGGCACTAGACTTTGCCCGCCACGCCGCCAATTTCAAGCCGGTAGCCTTTTTTAGCTTAGAAATGTCAGCCGAGCAGTTAGCCCAACGGCTTTTGGCCTCCGAAAGTGGCATCAGCACCCACTCGCTGAATTTGGGTCGCGTGCCGGAAAATAAATGGGGCGACTTAATGAGCGCCGCCAACACTTTAGCTTCGCTGCCTATTTTCATCGATGACACTCCCGCCGCCACGGTGATGCAGATTCGCACCAAGGCCCGTCGCCTGCAAGCAGAGATACAACTGGGGCTAATTCTTGTTGATTATTTACAGTTGATGCAAGGGGAAGGACGGGGCGGCAGGGAGAATAGAGTACAGGAGATTTCCTATATCTCCCGCTCCCTGAAAGCGTTAGCCCGCGAGTTGGAAGTGCCGGTCATCGCTTTATCACAGCTCTCTCGGGGAGTAGAAAATCGCCCTAATAAGCACCCTGTGCTCTCCGATCTGCGCGAGAGCGGTTCCATTGAGCAGGACGCGGACATTGTTATCTTCCTCTACCGAGATGATTACTATACCAAAGAGAATAGCCAAAAACCAGGTATTGCAGAAGTAGAGGTGGCTAAACATCGTAACGGCCCTACCGACAAAGTGGATGTATACTTTGACCGCCGACTTACGCACTTTAGCGACCTGATCAAGAGGCAAGCCAATCTAAACGACGATTTAGACCGCCTGTAGTTAGCTGTCAATTGAGGAAGAGTGTCTTATGGCAAAAGAAAAAAACGTTACTCTGCCGTCATCCTTTTTCAGTGCTATCTTGCCGGAAATCAACACACTTTCAGAGCTAAAGGTGACGTTGTTTATCTTCTGGTTGTTAGAGGGAAAAGGTAATCGGCTGGCACACTTTACCTTAGAAGAACTACAACTGCCGGAAATCATCATGGCTCTGACAACGCCGGAGCAGGAAGGTATAGTAGCACTAAGGGAAGGGTTGCAAAGGGCAGTTATTCGCGGCACCTTTCTGCGAGCACAAGTACAACCACCGGAGCAGCCAGCAACAGTCTGGTACTGGCTGAACACGCCAGAGTCGCGCTCCTTGCTGCAACAGATCGAACGGGGAATCTGGCCAGCGTCGATAGAAAAAGATGGGCAAAATGTGCGACTGCACTGGCAACAACCTAATATCTTCATCTTGTACGAACAAAACATTGGTCCACTGACGCCCCTACTGGCCGATGAACTACGAGACACAGAACAAGAATTCCCGGAGGAGTGGATCCAAGAGGCATTCCGCATCGCCATGCGCAAAAATGTGCGCAACTGGAAGTACGTGCATGCCATATTAGAGCGATGGCGACAGGAAGGTAAAGATGAAACCGACACGCATCGACAAACTAGTAAAGAAGCAAAAAAGTACCTTGGCGGCAAGTACGCCGACTTCATCAAGCACTGAGAGCGCCTCGCCGGGGCCAGCAGACCCGAATTGCCCCATCTGCCATGGAAAAGGCTTTTACTACTTAGACGTGCCGGTGGGACATCCAGACTACGGGAAAGCGGTCCCTTGCCAGTGCACCCTGCGCCACCGTCGCGCCCAACAGATGGAACAATGGCGGCATTTAAGCAACATGCAAGCGTTGCTCAAGGAGATGACTTTCGCTACCTTCCGGCCGGAAGGGGCTGCCATGACTAAGGATCGACAGCGCAACCTGCGCACTGCCTATGACATCGCTCGTAACTATGCGGCCAATCCGCAGGGTTGGCTCTTCCTATTAGGAGGCTACGGCTGTGGAAAGACACACTTGGCGGCAGCTATCGCTAATGAGATGTGGCAACATGGCGAGGACGCCCTTTTTATCGTGGTACCTGACCTATTAGACCACCTGCGGGCCACTTTCCGCCCAGATAGTACTGTCTCTTACGACGAACGCTTTGAGCTGGTACGCACCGTGCCGCTGCTCATCTTAGATGACCTTGGCGCCCAAAGCAATACCCCTTGGGCCAATGAGAAACTGTATCAAATCATCAACTACCGCTACAATGCCAGCCTGCCCATGGTGGTAACAACCAATTTGTCGTTAGAGGAAATCGAACCGCGTACGCGCTCACGGCTATTGGATACACAGCTAACGACAATCCACTACATAATCGCTCCTGACTATCGGGGCAGCGGCCGGGCCGGCAGCGAGGCAGAACTCAACCTTTTGCCTTTGCTGCGCGATTGGACTTTTGCAACCTGGGCCGATCGTAAAGAGAGTCTATCAGCCGAGGATTTTGCCAACCTGAGGCGCGCTTATGCCGAGGCACTCACATTCGCCGAGAAACCGGAAGGGTGCCTCCTTTTCAGCGGTCTCCACGGCGTGGGTAAGACACATTTGGCTGCCGCCATCGCCAATTATCGCTCAGAGCGCGGGGACAGAGTACTCTTCATAACTGTGCCAGACTTCCTGGATCACTTGCGAGCAGCTTTCAGCCCTCAGAGCCAGGTGCCTTACGACAAACGCTTTCAAGAAGTGAAAACAGCACCTTTCCTGGTTCTGGATGATTTCGACACCAAGTACGCTTCCCCATGGGCACGGGAGAAACTGTTCCAACTGTTTAATTACCGCTATTTAGCAAAGCTACCCACAGTGATGACCTCATCCACGGCCATAGAAGAGATGGAATCACGGCTGCTCTCTCGGCTGTTAGATAACCGCCGTTGTGCTGTCTTTGGCATAGCTGTGCCTCCTTATTTAGGCAGCCTGCCATTCCAGAAAGAGGGAAAAACACGTCAAAAAAAAACCTGAATTGATGAACAGGTCACATATCTCACCCACAAGAGGGAAGTGGCAAAGTAAAAATGATGGAAGTCTTGCAAGATGGGGCGTTACAATTACACCTGACCTTGACAACTCAGCAGATAGCACAATTTCAGCACTACTACGAGCTCTTGCTGGAAGGTAATCAGCGTTCGAATTTAACTCGCATCACCGGTGAGGAGGACGTACAGAGACGCCATTTTTTAGACAGCCTGTCTGCTTTACCCATACTGGCAGAGACAGTCTCGGCTGAGGAATCCGGCGACCCTATAGCGGCTCTCTTACGACGGCCACTGCATGCCATTGATGTGGGTAGCGGCGCCGGGTTGCCGGGTGTGCCGTGGGCTATCGTCTGGCCCAAGTTGAAATTGACACTGCTGGACGGCACGGCTAAGAAAGTGTCCTTCCTCCAAAATGTTATCAAG
This sequence comes from Anaerolineae bacterium, assembly GCA_015486895.1. Taxonomy (GTDB): domain Bacteria; phylum Chloroflexota; class Anaerolineae; order JAADDB01; family JAADDB01; genus S014-12. The sequence continues at coordinate 6,531 of WFQT01000509.1, read as the reverse complement.
GAACTACCGTTGCCGGCGGTGCAAGCCTTGCAAGGACGGGCAGAAGAGGTCGGCCGGGATAGCTGCTATCGCGGCCAATATGATCTGGTCATTGCCCGAGCTTTGGCGCCGCTACCCACTTTGGTGGAATATTTATTGCCGCTTTGTCGCCATGGAGGATGGATGGTAGCCTATAAAGGACCGGCCGTCACCGATGAGCTCCCTCGTGCGCTCAAAGCGATCAGCATCCTCGGAGGAGAAGTGATCCGCTTAGCGCCAGTCACGGTTCCAGGGCTAGAGGCAAGCCGTTTCTTGCTGCTGGTGCGCAAAGTGAAACGCACCCCGAGACGTTACCCCCGGGGCAGCGGCAAGCCACGCAACCAGCCTCTTTTGTAGGAATGGCTAAAGGCCGGCTCTTTATCTAAAAGGCTGGACTCTGGCATTTTTATTTTAGCCACAGAAAAACACAGAACTTCACAGATTGGGGCCGAAAAGCAAAGGAAAATCTATGTTAGTCCGTGCAATCTGTGGTGAAGATAATTAAGTCTAACCTAAAACATCATTTTCGCCAGACTCCAGTAAAAAATATCTGCGCCTACCAAAACAGAATAGAACGCAGATTTTTTGTTTTCCCTCTCGTCAAGAGCTGTAGGTCCTGTCGAACAATCAGGTACCCCGGCAACATCGTTGAAATGATCCGCGGAAATCAGTGCCTTTCAGCGTCATCAGCGTCCGCTCAAAGCTTCCTTTCTATTCCACAGTAACCGATTTTGCCAAATTGCGGGGCTGATCCACGTCGGTGCCGCGACGAGCAGCAATTTCGTAGGCCAACAATTGCAGCGGTAAAACGGTCAGCGCTGGCAATAAGAACTCCGGAGCGCGCGGTACTGGCAGCAGCCAATCCCCTTTCTCCTGCAGTAATTGGTCATCGGCATGCCCTACAACGACAACAGAGCCGTTACGTGCTTTCACCTGCTCTACCTGGCTGACCATTTTGTCGTAAACGTGATCGTGAGGGGCGATGATTACCACCGGCATGTTCTCATCAATGAGAGCGATAGGACCATGCTTCATTTCCCCGGCGGGATACCCTTCAGCATGAATGTAACTGATCTCCTTGAGCTTCAAGGCACCTTCTAGGGCAATAGGATAATTGATGCCCCGGCCTAAATAGAGGAAATCATTCTTTTTATGTAAGACCCCTGCCAGTTCCTGCGTTAGTGCTTTATTCGTGGCCAGAGTTTTCCCCATCAACTTGGGCAAAGTGGCTAACGCCTGAGCATGTTGCGGCATTGCTGCGGCGGAGATTGTGCCGCGCAATTGGCCCAGGTAAAGCGCCAAGAGATACTCATCTACCAGCGAGGCGGTGAACGCTTTTGTGGAGGCAACTCCGATCTCTGGGCCAGCCTGCATGTAAATTACCCCGTCACTGACCCTGGCTGCCTGGCTGCCGACGGCATTGACAATAGTCCAAAGGCGGGTTCCTTTGCTGTGTCCTTCTTCCATTGCCGCTAACGTGTCCACCGTCTCACCGCTCTGTGTCAATGCCAGCACGATACTGTCGGGAGAGAGCAATGGATCCCGGTAACGGAACTCAGAGCCATAATCCACTTCCGTTGGCAAGCGGGCAATGCTCTCGAACAGGAACTTGCCCACCAGCCCAGCGTAATAAGAAGTGCCACAAGCAACAATGGTAAGCTTCTGTAACTGTTTGGCTTCTTCTGTAGAAATAGCGAGATGTTCAAAATGAACCTGGCCGGTGATGAAGTCAATACGTCCGCGTAGGGTATCAGTCACCGACTGCGGCTGCTCGAAGATTTCCTTCTGCATGAAATGCTTGTATTCCCCTTTAGCCGCCATCACCGGGTCCCAGGCAATCGTGTGTACCGTCGGTGTGAACTGTTCACCGCTATCGATGTCAAAATATTGCACTTCAGCCCGACTAAGGAGTGCCAGTTGCCTGTTTTCCAAGAAAACCACCCGCCGGGTATGTTCCAAAATGGCCGGGATGTCCGAGGCAACGAAATTCTCCCCGTCGCCCAGACCAATGACAATGGCACCGGCGTTACCCAGGCGGGCAGCGACGATTTTGTCCGGCTGCTGCCGTGAGAGGAACACGACAGCGCTCGCGCCTTCTATTCGTTGTAATGCCCCGCGAACCCCGGTCAAAAAGTCATCTCCATCCTGTAATGACCGGGAAAGCAGGTGAACGATGACCTCGGTGTCCGTTTCAGATTGAAATGCTATACCAGCACTTAGGAGCTCATCTTTCAACGATAGGAAATTCTCGACAATGCCGTTGTGGACCAGGGCTAAGTTAGCACCGTTATCCGATTGGGGATGAGCATTGCTGGTGGATGGTTTTCCATGGGTGGCCCAGCGAGTGTGACCGATACCGACGTTACCCTCCACCGGCGCAGCGACAACTTTTTGCCGCAAATTAACCAATTTGCCCACAGCACGGCGCACCTGGATGCGCTGCCTGTCAGGCGTAAGCAATGCGATGCCTGCTGAATCGTAGCCTCGATATTCTAAGCGGCCCAAGCCGTCTAATAGGATGTTCACGGCGTCCCGGTCACCAATATAACCGACAATTCCGCACATATTCTTTTCTCCTTGCCCCATGGCCAGCCCACCGCGAGAGAAATGATAGCAGCGAGCAACCACAGACTACGTCTGTGGTCAGCGCTTGGCACTCATCCAGCCGGGATGCGTTCAAGCGCAACCACAATCGCAAACTCGTCTTCAGAATTCGGTATGTTATTATCTTTGTGGGGTATAGGAGGTGCTGGGCACTTCCTGGAGGCATCCGCCGATCTCTCGATTTCCCCCGCCTGGCGGCGGGTTAGTCTCACCCTGCGGTGAGAAACCTCCTCCTCGTCACCCGGGGACGTGCTGCCACGGGCCTGGCGCTTTAACCCCTTCCTTATATTACTTGGTTCTTGTTGCTGTCACACCATAGGCATCACCTCCGTGGCGCTTTTTACGCTGGCAAGCAGGTCTGAGCAGGATAAGCATCTCACCGGCGCTCCGACACAGCAAAAGCCGTCAGCCGATAACGAACCCACTTGATACCTCTCTATAACTACCCAAGACTACCGGCGGTTGGAAACCGCCCCTACGTTCGCCAGGCACTGAGCCTGAGCAATTACTCTTTCTTTTACAACGCCTTGCCGGAAAAGGCAAATCTCGGCCTGCTTCCCATGATTTAAAGCCCAGAGAGCCCCAGGCTAAAAGCCAACGCCGCTTCCAGGGCATTGAGATAGCCTGGGGGCTGTAAATGGCGCGGGCCGACTTTGAACCGGTTTTAGTTTCCGACCGGCAATTTGCAGTCGCCGAGAGTACTTCGATAGAGCTCACCAGCAGTTTTATCACTCCTCGGCATGGCGTTCTTCTTGCAATAGGTCGTAAATAGCCCGTACCTGGCGCACTAAGCCGGCAAAACGTTCCGGCTTCAAACTCTGAGCTCCATCGGAAAGCGCCTCCTCCGGCCGGGGATGCACTTCCACAATCAGGCCATTGGCGCCGGCTGCAATGATAGCCCGAGCCACCGGCGTTACCAATTCCCACTTGCCAGTGCCATGGCTTGGATCGCCAATGATAGGCAGATGTGTCAAAGTGCGCATGGCCGGGATGGCGTTAATATCTAAAGTATTGCGGGTATACGGCTCAAAAGTACGGATACCCCGCTCGCAGAGGGCTACGCGATCGTTGCCATTACTGAGAATGTACTCAGCGGCCATCAACCACTCTTGCATGGTGCTCATCATCCCCCGCTTAAGCAATATCGGCTTATTGGTCTTGCCAACTGCTTGCAGAAGGGCATAATTTTGCATACTGCGGGCGCCGATTTGCAGCATATCGGCGTATTCAGCAACTAAAGGTACCAAATCCGGAGACATCACTTCAGTGACAATGGGCAGGCCATAGCGCTCCTTGGCTTCACCCAGGATTTCCAGGCCGCGCAGGCCCAACCCCTGGAACGAATAAGGGGAAGTACGTGGCTTGTAAGCGCCGCCCCGCAAGATGTGAGCGCCTGCTTCTTTCACCGCTGCTGCCGTTTCCAGCAACTGCTCCCGGCTTTCCACAGAGCAAGGCCCGGCCATAATGGTCAAATGGTCACCGCCAACCGGCACGCCGCTGACCTCAAACACACTATCCTCCGGGTGAAAGTCCCGGCTGGCGATCTTGAATGGGTGCAATACCCGCACGGCACGCTCAACACCGGCCAGGACTTCGAAGTTACCCGGATTCAGGCTGTGATCGGCGCCTACAATACCAATAATAGTTCGCTCTACCCCCCGGGATAGGTGTGTATTGAATCCTAACCTTTGGATACGTTGGACAACGGCATCAATTTCACTTTCCTCAGCATGTGCTTTCATTACAACGATCATGATTCTCTTCCTCTCTCAACAACGAAATTCAACTGCCTTGGTATATCATTTGTGTACTGTGTCAGCATGTGACCAACTCCGTAGTCGTCGAACTATCGTCAATTGCCGGGTATGTCAGTCACTTCTTCATCGTTCCTCACAGCGAGCGGCCAACAGCTTGTGCTACTTGTTGCAAGGAAGTCATCATGCGGGCAAAGCGCTCTGGCTTTAAGCTCTGAGGGCCATCGGAAAGCGCCTCCTCCGGCCGGGGGTGCACTTCTACCATTAGACCATCCGCGCCGGCAGCAATGGCCGCCCGACTCATGGGCGCAATCAGGTCCCAGCGACCGGTAGCATGGCTGGGATCAGCAATCACCGGTAAGTGCGTCAACTGCTTTAGCAGCGGTATTACCGCCAGGTCAAAGGTGTTCCGGGTCATCTTGTTAAAAGTGCGGATGCCCCGTTCACAGAGCATAACCTGGTAATTGCCGCCGCTGAGAATGTATTCTGCGGCCATGAGCAGCTCTTGCACATCACTCATCATCCCTCGCTTCAGCATTACCGGCTTCTGGATTCGTCCTACAGCGTGTAATAAGCCGTAGTTCTGCATGTTGCGGGCACCGATTTGTAAGATGTCCGCATACTCTGCCACTAATGGCACCATCTCCGGCGTCATGGCTTCAGTAATGACCGGTAAGCCAGTGGCTTCTCTCGCCTCGGCCAATAGTTCTAACCCTTTCAACCCTAATCCTTGGAAGGAGTAAGGCGAAGTGCGAGGTTTGAAAGCGCCGCCGCGCAGAATTTTGGCACCTGCCTCTTTCACCGCCCAGGCCGTTTCCAGCAACTGCTGCCGGCTTTCCACAGAGCAAGGTCCCGCTATGATGATAACTGTCTCTCCCCCAATGGCCGCCCCTTCCACATTGATCACGGTACTCTCTGTTTTTATTTCTCGGCTGGCTAATTTGTAAGGCTGATGGATACCGGAAACCCGTTCCACACCGACCATCTTAGTAAACATGCCCGGCTCGATCGCCTCTGATAGGCCGATTCCAGCAATCACTGTGCGGTTATCATTGTGCAGTGTATGAGGAGTGCCACCGAATTTCTGAATGGTTAGAATAACGGTGCCAATCTGGGCTGCAGTCGCCCCCGGCTCCATAGTGATGATCATCCTGCTATCCCCTTCCTTTAACCCGGCCAAGCCGGAACCACAAAATGCACAGATTAAAGTAACTGCTCAGCCTGGAACAAATAGAACGCAGATACCGCAAATTCCACGCTGATACTCGCAGATAAAGCAAATAAACCAGAAACGATCAGCGAAAATCAGCGTGTATCAGCGTCATCAGCGTCCAATTGTTGGAGAGGCTGAGTAGTGACAGATTAGAAAAAATCACTTCTGAAATCTGTGTACGTAGCCGGCGTTGATTCTTCAGCTACGCTCAGGGCATGTCTTAAGCAGTTGCCATGAGCGGTTGCACGCCGCATAACGATGAAAACAAGAGCCCTGATGGCGCTGATCTTACAAATTGGACTCTGGCGTTTTCTATTTTAGCCACAGAACTTCACAGATTTGGATCAAAAAACAAAGGAAAATCTGTGTTAATCTGTGGCATCTGTGGCAAAGATAGCTCAGTCGAGCCTAAAACTTCATTTTCGCCAGACTCCAGTTACAAATTTACGCAGATAAATTTTTTAGGAATCTGCGGACCTCAGCGCTCATCTGCGTCATCTGCGTGCTATTTTCGGAACAGTGCTTTTCTGTGCCTTTCTGTGGCTATTTTCGAAGCAATCGCCATGCATTGCGTCGCATTTCAGCCTGCCGGGGAATGAAGTCGCCCGGCAGTCTATATCTGCAAAAGGTGTTCCTGGCTGTTCTGCTGCAGCGGTGGTTTCGGTGCTGCCTGGTAAGAGCCTAACAGCTTCACGAAAACGGCCCGTGCCAACAAACCAACGATGGCTGCCTGACATTGTTCTTCACGCCAGTGTCCTTCACAATCCAAGTAGAACACATATTGCCACGGACGGTTGCGCCGGGGACGACTCTCCAGTTTGGTCAGGTTCAAGCCTCGCTGAGCGAACTCGCCTAAGCAGTCGTAAAGGGCACTGGGCCGGTGAGGGACGGCGAAGACCAGAGATGTTTTTGCCGGCTCCTCCTGCGGCGGATCCCCATGCC